>CAJMRR010000169.1 GCA_905215835.1 uncultured bacterium
TCAGCTGCAGCCTCAGGCTCGTCGACAACAGCCGCTGGCCTCTCAATCTCCGGATGCATAAAGAAGTACAGGTCCAGATATTTATCGGCCGAGCGCGTCCAGCTAAAGTCCTGGCTCATGGCCTGCGTGACCAGCTGGTTCCAAGCGTCGCGGTTATCCCAGAACAGACGTGCCGCGCGGAAGACCGCGTCGCCCATCTCGTCGCCGTTAAAGTTGGTAAACGAGAAGCCCGTGCCCTCGCCGGTAAACTCGTTGTACGGGATCACGGTGTCCTTAAGGCCACCGGTCTCGCGCACGATGGGCAGCGTGCCGTATCGCATGGCAATGATCTGCGACAGGCCGCAGGGCTCAAACTTCGAAGGCATCAGGAACATGTCGGCGGCAGCATACATGCGCTGTGACAGCGCCGGATCGAACTCGATGCGTGCGGCCATGGTGCCGGGGTACTTGTCCTGGAAGTAGCGCAGGCCGTCCTCGTAGTCGCGGTCTCCGGTGCCCAGCACCGCCACCTGCACGCCGCCGGCCAGGATGCGGTCGAGCGCGTACATGACCAGGTCCATGCCTTTCTGACGCGTCAGGCGCGTGACCATGACCATAAGCGGGCGGTCGTCGCGAACCTCGAGCCCCAGCTCTTCCTGCAGCTTGGCCTTGCACACGGCCTTGCCGGAACGGTCCTCGACGGTGTAGTTGGCGGCAATGCGCTTGTCGGTCGCCGGGTCAAAGCCCGCGACGTCGATGCCATTCAAAATGCCCTGCAGCGCGTACGAACGCTCGCGCAGAACTCCGTCCAGGCCCTCGCCAAATTCGGGCGTCTGGATCTCGTTGGCATAGGTGGGGCTCACCGTAGTGATGGCGTCGGCATAGCGCAGGGCGCCCAGCATGTAGTTGATGCTGCAGGCGTCGCAACGCAGCTGCGAGGCGGCCGCCGGAATATGCGCCACACCCAGGATGTCCTCCATCACGGTGTCGCTAAACTGGCCCTGGAACGCCACGTTGTGGATCGAGAACACGGTCTTGACGCGGTCGTACAGCGGCAGGCCCTGGTAAAACTCGCGCAAAAACACGGGCGCCAGTGCCGTCTGCCAGTCGTTGCAGTGCAGGATGTCGCACTCAAAGCCGGCGGGCAGGTGCTGCAGGCTCTCGGTGATGGCCTTGGAGAAGAACGCAAAGCGCTCGCCGTCATCAAAGAAGCCGTACGGATAGTCGCGCGCAAAGTAGCGCTCGTTGTCGATAAACATATACGTGACGCCGTCGTGTTCGAGCTTCTCGAGCCCGCAGTACTCGTTGCGCCAGCCCAAGCTAACGTAAAAGTCGGAGAAGTGCTCCATCTGCGCCTTGTACTCGTCCTTGATGGTGGCGTACTTGGGCACCATCACGATGACCTCGGCGCCGGCGCGCACAAGCGCCGCAGGCAGCGAGCCCGCCACGTCGCCCAGGCCACCGGTCTTCACAAACGGTGCGCACTCGGCCGAGGCAAACACGATCTGCATCTTTTTGCTGGAATCAGCCATATTGTCTCCCATGTTGTTATTCGAGAATAGCCGCCAGGCGCGAACCGGGCGGCTATTCTACATGTTACGAGCGATGTTGCGGTGCCAACGTTAACGTACGATGGTGGTGTCGGAAGTTAACGGAGCCTTGCCCAGCACCAGGATGTTCTCGGGCGTGCCGCGAAGCTCGGTGTTGGTGGGAACCACGTTGTTCTTATCCAGGATGGCGTTCTCAACGCGGGCGCCGCTCTTGATGATGCAACTCTGGTTGATGATCGAGTTGGTCACCGAGGCGCCTTCCTCGACCACGACGCCGCGCGACAGGATCGAGTTGCGCACGGTGCCCTTGATGATGCAGCCGGCCGAGATGATCGAGTTGCACGCGTGGCTGCCGGTCGCGTAGCGCGAAGGCGGCACGTCGTGGGCCTTGGTCAGGATCGGGCGCTCGGGGTCAAAGAGCTGGTCGGCCACGGTCTGGTCGAGCAGGTCCATACTGCGGCGATACAGCGACTTCTCGCTAAACACGCCCACGACCTCGCCCTTGTACTCGTAGCTGCACACGTCGATGTTGCCAAAGTCGCCCTGGAGCGCCTCGAGCAGGTCCAGATAGTCGGCGGCCTGGTAGTGGTCGATGATCTCGAGCAGCGTCTCGCGGTTGACGATGCAGCAGTCCATAGAGGCGTTGTCGCCGTACACGACGCCGGCGCTCACGCCCGTCAGACGGCCGTTCTCGTTGATCTGCAGCTTGGTCTCGTCATCGACGTTGCGCGTGGCCTTGCAGTACACCACGGTCATTTGGGCACCGGAGTTCTCGTGCGCGTCGATGATGGTGTTGAGGTCCATATTAAAGATGATGTTGGTGCCCATCATCACAACATAGGGCTTGTCCGAGCGCTGGAACAGCGTCTTGTTGGAGATGATGTCGCGCAGCAGGAAGCGCATGCCGCCCTTGGTGGTGCCATACGCGTTGCCGGGCACCATGAACAGGCCGCCCTTCTTGCGGTCCAGGCCCCAGTCCTTGCCCGAGCCCACGTGGTCGATCAGGGAACGGTAGTTGCCCGGCATGACGACACCGACGGTCTTGATGCCGGCATTCATCATGTTAGACAGCGGGAAGTCGATCAGGCGGTAGCGACCCAAAAACGGAACGGACGCGATGGGACGGTCCTTGAGCAGCACGCTGCCGTAGGTCGAAGAGTAGTTAGCGGTGATATAACCGATGGCCTTGCGATTGATCATCGGATCATTCCCCCTTCCCGATAACGACGTCATTTCCAACGACGGCCGTATCCTTGGTGGTATCGACAGAGCCGAGCTTCACGCCCTCTTCGACCGTGGAGTTCTCGCCCAAAATTGCACGGCAGATATGCGCGCCGCTCTTAACGTGCGCACCCGGCAGCAGCACGGAGTCCTCGACCACGGCGCGCTCCTCGATGATGACATCGGTCGAAAGGATCGAGTGGCGAGCGGTGCCGTAGATCTTGCAGCCGTTGGAGACCAGGCAGTCGTCCAGGCGGCCGTCCGGGCCAATGTAGTGCGGCGGTCGCGTAGTGATGTTGGACATGATGGGGAAGTGCTTGTCAAACAGATCGAACTCGGGGTTGTTGCCCAGCAGGTCCATCGAGGTCTCGTGGAAGCTGGCGATGGTGCCGACATCCTTCCAAAAGCCGTGGAACTCGTAGCTGTACAGGCGCTTGCCCTCGCCGAGCAGCTTGGGGATGATGTCCTTGCCAAAGTCGTGGCTCGAGCGCTGGTCCAGAGCGTCCTCCTCGAGCGCCTCGATCAGGACATCGGCCGAGAAGATGTAGATGCCCATGGAGGCGAGGTTCGAATCGGGCTTATCGGGCTTCTCGGTGAACTTGGTGATGCGGCCGTCCTCGGGGTCGGTGGTCAGGATGCCAAAGCGGCTGGCCTCCTCCCACGGCACAGGCATAACGCTCACCGTGAGGTCGGCGTTGTTCTCAATGTGCGTCTTGAGCATCTTGCGGTAGTCCATGCGATACAGGTGATCGCCCGAAAGAATCAGGACGTACTTGGGGTCGTTGGCCTTGATGTAGTCGAGGTTCTGCGTAATGGCGTCGGCCGTGCCCGCATACCAGGCGCCACCGGTCTGCGTCTCGTACGGCGG
>CAJMRR010000170.1 GCA_905215835.1 uncultured bacterium
GCAGCCACGCTCGCCGGCACGGCGCCGTTGGCAATCATGGCCTCCAGGCGTGCCACGCGCTCGGCCAATGCCTCAATCGTTAAATCGGCCTCGGGACGCGCCAGACGCGTGCAGGCAATCTCGAGCACCAGGCGCACGTCGCTCGCGCCCCTCATCTCCAGTGCGGCATCGTCGAGCACCGTCAGCACGCGGGCCAGGCGGTCGGCAGGATGCTCGCCAAAGGCAGCGGCCTCGGCAGCAAGCGCCTCGGCCTGCTCGGAGCCGCCCTCAAACAGCTCGGCACGGGCACCGGCAACGCAGGCAACGTACACGTCGCGCACATGCGCCACCAGGTCGCGCGTCAGCTCCAGCAGGTCATTGCCCTCCTCGACCTGCGCACGGATCAGTCCATAGAGCTCGGCAACATCGCGATCGGCAATGGCGCGGGAAAACTCGCCCAGGATCTGGTCCGAAACCTCGCCCAAAAGCGAGCGGGCGTCGTCCGCATGCACAGAACCGTTGCCGAAGACGCTCAGCTGCTCCAGCGTGGAAAGCGCGTCGCGCATACCGCCCTTGGCATGGCGCGCCACAATGGCGAGTGCCTCGTCGTCGTAATCGAAGCCCTCCTGCTCGCACACGTAAGACAGGCGATGCTCGATATCCTCGTTGCCGATGCGGTGGAAATCGAAGCGCTGGCAGCGTGAGAGAATGGTCTCCAGAATCTTTTGCGGGTCGGTGGTGCACAGCACAAAGATCACGTGTGCCGGCGGCTCCTCGAGCGTCTTGAGCAGCGCGTTAAACGCCGCCGTTGTGAGCATGTGGACCTCGTCGATGATATAAATCTTGTACTTGCCGCGCACCGGGGCAAAGTTGACGGAGTTGATAATTTCCTCGCGCACATTGTCCACGCCCGTGCGGGAGGCGGCATCGAGCTCGTAAACATCGGGGTGGTTGCCCTCGGCAATGAGCTCGCACTCCTCGCAAGTACCGTCGGGCATGCAGCCGCTTGCACCCTCGGCGCGCGCCGCCTCGGCATTGCGGCACAGCAGCGCCTTGGCCAGAATGCGCGCCATGGTGGTCTTGCCCGTGCCGCGCGGTCCGCAGAACAGGTAGGCGTGGGACAGGCGCCCCTCGGTGATGGCGTGCTCGAGCGTCGAGACGATATGCTGCTGGCCCACCACGGAGTCGAAGGTGAGCGGGCGATACTTTCGGTACAACGATTCCATGGGTGCTCCCCCGGGTATACTGAGTCTTGTTGCCGCGACGGCCAAGCGGTCGCACGGCATACTGCATTCCATAATAACCCGTACGGCGAGCCCGCCGCGATAGGAGTCTAAAGAGCATGGCAGACGCAGAGAGCAACCTCGTTCCCTCCGAAGCAGCCGACCAGGTCGAGGTCGCGCTCGAGGAGCAGGCCGCGGCCGACGACGGCATCCTGTACCTCAACGAGTACCAGTACGAAAACGACCTGGTCACCGACTTTGCGCGCCTGGTCGCCTCGCCCAGGCGCCGTGGCTCCCTGTACGTCGCCGCCGCGATTGCCGCGCTCATCGGCATCGGCATGTTGGTGGCCGGCGGCAGCTGGATCAAGTTCGGCGTCGTGCTGATCGTGTTCGGCGCCTTTTTGGCCTGGTGGAGCAAGAACCTGCACCACACGCTAGCCCGCGACTTTATCGACGCCGTCGAGGCCGACGAGTCCATGGGTGGCCGCTATCGCCGCGTCGCCGTCAACGAGGACGGCCTGATGGTTTGGGGCAAGAGCGGCAAGTCGCAGTTCTTCCCGTTTGACAAGCTCGACCACGTACTCGACGGCGAGCGCATCTTTGTGGCCATGTTCGCCGACCAGGGCGTGACGATCCCCAAGGACACCTTCGTCCGTGGCGATGCCGAGCAGTTTGGCTCCTTCCTCAAGGCGCGCATCAACAAAAAACTCCGCATCGAGACCAAGAAGAAGAAAATGAAGGCCGAGAAGGCCGCCGCCGAGGCCAAGCAGGGCGACAAGCCCCAGGAGACCAAGCGCAAGCAGAAGAAGAACAAGAAGAAGCGCTAAGGCCAAGCCAGACAGGCAGCCTCGCATCCCGCTATCCTCCCCATGCACCCGAGCGTGCTACACTAGCAGCATCTATGCCACCGCGAACGGCTCGGCCCCGTGCCCGCCGCTCGCAAACGAACTTTAAACGCACGAGGGTTGGCCATGCCGCTTTTCTCGCAACATACCGCCCGGTTCTCGCCGGACGTTCCTTTGGAGGGCACCAGCTCTCGCGAGCTGCTCAAGCGGTACCAGCCGCTCGAGACACTTGCGACCGGCGGTTTTGGCTCCATCGAGATCTGCCGCGACACGCACCTGCGCCGCCGCGTCGCCATTAAGCGCATCCCCCTTATTAACGGTGTCGGCATGCCCGCCAGCGACATCATGGATGTCCTGCGCGAGGCGCACACTGCCGCCATGCTTCAACATCCCAATATCGTGCAGGTCATCGACTTTACGCACGACACAGCCTATGCCTACCTGGTTATGGAATATGTCGATGGCATGTCGCTGGCCGAGTTTTTGCATCGCGTGGACGGCCACTCACTTACCTTTGACGAGGCCGCGGCCATTGCCGATGCCCTGGGCCAGGCGCTCACCTTCGCCCATAGTAATGGCGTACTCCACCTGGACATTAAGCCCGCTAACGTGCTCATCGACCACTCGGGCAATGTAAAGCTCACCGACTTTGGCATGGCGCGACTGTCGTCCGCCGGTGGCTTTGGCGGCTCGCGCGGCGGCACCATCGGCTACATGCCGCCCGAGCAGCTCGATATCGAGACCGGCACGGTCGACGAACGCGCCGATGTCTTTGCCCTCGCCTGTGTGATCTACGAGGGCCTGTGCGGCAGCGCTCCCTTTATGGCGGCCACGCCCGCCGACTCGCTCGACCGCATCATCGGCGGCGCCACCTATCCCAGCGAGCTGATACCACACTTTCCCCCGGGAGCCGAGGCCGCGCTCATGAGCGCGCTCTCCCCCATGCCGCAGGACCGCCCCAACAGCATCGAGGCATTTTGCGACCAGCTCCTTGCCGGTCTGGGCAGCGTGCGCGAGGGCCGTCGCAGCCTGGAGCAAATGGTTGGCGAGCTTTCGGATGACGAGCAGGAGCTCGACGATATCGAGCCGTCGCACTACGAGGACGACGCCATCGAGGTCGACCCCGCACTCGGCTGGGCGGGCACGCGCTGGAGCCATGCGCGCGACTACACCATGCGCACTATCTCGGCGCTAACGTGCGGCACCTTTAGCTTTTTGCTGATGCAAACGGCCGGGGTCGCGGCGCTTCCCGGCCTGGTCATTGCGGCCATCGCGATCGGAGCGGCGGCTGGCCTGGCCCCCCAGATTGGCTCGGCCATCTCGGCTGTGGGCTTTTTGGTGCTCATGGCCAACGCCACCATGCAGGCGCAGGGCATCCTGTCGATGCTGCCCGTCGCGGTGATCTTTGCCGCCGCCATGTCCGGTTGGTGGATCGCCTGGGGTCGCACCGAGACTGCCGCGAGCGCCACGCTCACCTGTGCACTCGCGCTTGGCTGTCTGACCGGCAATACCTTCCTGGCAGCTGGGGTCGCCGCCGGCGTCGCGTCATTTTGGCTC
>CAJMRR010000171.1 GCA_905215835.1 uncultured bacterium
GGGACGTCCACCCGACACCACAGCACGCGAACCAAACGAACCGGCAACGGCCATTTCCTCGCGCTTGCTCGCGCGCCAGTTCTCGATCACGATAAACAGCACGCCGTACACAATGAGCGCCAGCGCCACGACGGGAGCATTGTAGAAATGCTCCTCCATCCAGTCGTTAAGCGGCAGACCGATCGCCGCGGCGGGAATGCAGCCGAGCACAATCTTGCCCCACAGCACCCAGGTGTCGCGACGGCCCTCCTTGCCCTTGCTGGGCGAGAACGGATTGAGCTCATGGAAGAACAGCACACAGACGGCCAGAATGGCGCCGAGCTGAATCACGACCAGGAACATATTCCAGAACGTCTCGCTCACGTTCATCTTGACGAACTCGTCCACCAAGATCATGTGACCGGTCGACGAAACAGGCAGCCATTCGGTGATGCCCTCGACCAGGCCCATGAAGGCAGATTTTAGAAGCTCGATAATATCCAAAGGGACCCCCTCGTTAGACACCCGCCGATATTGTTCTGCGGACGGTGCGGGCGATGTCCCATTATCAACCGTTCGGGCGCGTCTACGCCTACCCTTACCAAAAAACTCGCCCGTTCACAGAATTGCGAGTGGTCAAACCCAAATCCTTGGGTATAACTGCAACAAGATAAAGTGTCCGGCGGCCAACGCGCCCGCGCCCGCCCGATGCACGAGCCCCGCGCCCGTGCGATAGACCAAGGAGGAAACCATGAACGAGGGCTACACCAAGGTATTTGTTTCACTCGACGGTACTGAGCAGCAGGATTTTGTGCTCGCACGCGCCATCAAGGTCGCCGCGAACAACGGCGCCAAGCTAATCATCGGCCACGTTATCGATTCCACGGCGCTCGAGAGCGCCGGTTCCTATCCGGTCGATCTGGTCAACGGCCTAGAGGAGGCATTTAAGAACTCCATCGCCAAGCAGCTCGAAGAGGCCAAGGCCAATCCCGATATTCCCGAGGTCGAGGTCATGATTCGCGCCGGCCGTATTCGCGAGACGCTCAAGGACGAGATGCTCGACGTGGTTAAGCCCGACCTGGTGCTCTGCGGCGCCCGCGGCCTGTCCTCGATCAAGTATGCGCTGCTGGGTTCGATTTCGACGTTCCTGCTGCGCAACACGGACTGCGACATCTTGGTCGTGAAGTAGCGTTGCTCCCACCGGCCGCGGGGCCTGCGGGGTTTCCACGGGCACGTCCTCGCCGCGTTGCGGCTGCGGGATGTGCCCTTAGGAAACCCCTCCCGGCCCCGCGGCCTTCGCAGCCTTACTTCAACGAGTTGTCTGATAGAAAAATGGCGTGTCGCCCCGTTTGGGGCGGCACGTTTTTCATGGGCGGCACGTTTTTGTTTGGGCGGACGTCTGCCGCGTGCGTTACTCGAAGTATTGGAACTTGTTGGTTGAGAAGGCAAACGTGACGACGAAGCCTTCGCTGGGCTCGGACGCTGCGGTGACGTCGATGCCCATCTTGGAGCACAGACGTGCCACCAGATAGAGGCCGATGCCCGTCGCGCGCTTGGTGGTGCGGCCGTTGTCGCCGGTAAAACCCTTCTCGAACACGCGGGGCAGGTCGGCCGCACACACGCCACAGCCGTTGTCCGCGACGGCGAGCTCGATGCGTTCGCTTGCCAGGCCCTCGTCCAGCAACGCGCCCGAAAACGTGATCTTCGCACCATCCTCACGCGCGTATTTAATGCTGTTCTGGATGAGCTGGCCCAAGATAAACTCGAGCCACTTCTCGTCGGTAAAGACCTCAAAGTCGAGGTTCTCGCACACCGGCGCCACGTGCGCCGCGATGAGCTCACGCGCATTGGCCTTGATCGCGCCCGTCACCAAGGTCTTGAGATCCCAGCGGCGAATCAGGTAGTCACGCTCCACGACTTCCGAGCGCGCATAGTACAGCGCCTGGTCGATATAGCGCTCCACGCGAGCCAACTCACGGCCCAGGTCATCCACGCGCGACAGGTCGTCTTCGCTGCCATCCAGGTTTTCCAAAATCAGATGGGCCGCCGCCAGCGGCAGCTTGGCCTCGTGGACCCAGCTCTCGATATAGTCGCGATAGTCATCGGTCTGACGGCGGCCTTCGGCAACCTCGTCGCAGGCAGCTTTGCCCACCCGGCGCAAGACCTCGTACTCGAGCTCGCCCTCGACATAGGTCGGGCATTGCACCATCTCCTGCACCCATGCGGGACTCTCGAGCTCCTCTGCCGCACGCTCCAGCTGGCGCAGAAAACGACGACGACGCGCGTACTCGATCACGATGCCGAGCATACCAAAGATAAAGGACACGCCGACCGCCACGACCACGATAGAAACGGGTGCACCGGCAACCGTCAGCACAAAGCAGCTCAGCAGCACGCCGCACGTCCATACGGCGACGGGAAGCAGCGCGTCTTTAAAGAACTTGCCAAACGACATAGCCGGCCCCTAGACCGAATAGCCTTGGCCGCGGTGCGTCGTCAAATACCCCTTGATGCCGATTTTTTCGAGCGTGGTGCGCAGGCGGTTGATGTTAACGGTGAGCGTGTTGTCGTCCACGAAGGCGTCGGAGTCCCACAGGTCCTGCATGATGGCCGAGCGCGAAACGATCTTGCCCGCGCGGCTCAGAAGCAGCGAGAGGATACGCAGCTCGTTTTTGGTGAGCTCGGTGCTGGTGCCCGTTTGCGTGTTGATGACCATGGAGCGTGCGAGGTCGAGCTCCAGTCCCTTGTGGACGAGCGTGCTGCGC
This sequence comes from uncultured bacterium, assembly GCA_905215835.1. Lineage (GTDB taxonomy): Bacteria > Actinomycetota > Coriobacteriia > Coriobacteriales > Coriobacteriaceae > Collinsella. The sequence continues at coordinate 2,745 of CAJMRR010000171.1, forward strand.
TCGCCCGCCGACGCGGTGCGACGCAGCAAGGCATTGATGCGCGCCACGAGCACACGGGCGCTGTGGGGCTTGGGAACAAAGTCGTCCGCGCCGAGCGTCATGGCCATGACCTCGTCGATCTCGGTCGCGCGCGACGTGAGGACGATGATGGGAACCTCGGATTCGCGGCGAACCTCGTGGCAGATATGCTGGCCGTCCTTGACGGGAAGCGTGAGGTCGAGCAGCACTAGGTCGGGCGCGGCGGCGAGAATATCGCGCGAGACGTGCTCGAATGATTCGCAGGCCTCGACCTCAAAACCGGCACGGGCAAGGATATCGGCAAGCTCGCGACGGATGGGCTCGTCGTCCTCAACGATATAGATCAGCGCCATGGATTCCGCTCCCCTCTTGGTTGTCTTGCCACCATTATGGCTGCGGAGCCGCAGGCGCGCGCCTCGCGCGTCACCAAGGTGACAGAACTGTTCGCGAGCGGGGGGCGTTTGGCTCGCCCCCCGCTCGCAACGGGCGCGGGGATCAAATGATTATTAAATCCCCGTCCCAGAAAAATCATTTAGCGGCGGGCACGGAGCTTTTCGTAGCCGTCGGCAAAGAAGGCGACCGTGGCGGCGTCGGCCTCCGCGGCGTCCGTCTCGGTTGCGGGGACCACGCCGTGCTCGTCGCTCACCAGGAACAAGGCACCCTTGAGCTGCGCGGGAATGTCTACGCGCGTGACTGGGATGCCCTTGGTCTGGGCCAGCTGCTCAATGAGCGTCGCCGTGCCGCACAGGCACTCGTCCGCCGGCGCCACAAAGGCAAGCTCGCCGTTGTTGACGGCGGCGAGCAGCTC
>CAJMRR010000172.1 GCA_905215835.1 uncultured bacterium
GATCTGAACGAGATGGGCGGCTGCCGCGTGTGCGTGGTCGAGGTTGAGGGCTGCGACCAGCTGGTTGCCGCCTGCAACAACTACGTGCTCGATGGCATGGTGGTCCACACCAACAGCCCCAAGGCCCGCGAGGCGCGCCGCACCAACGTGCAGCTGCTGCTTTCGCAGCACGATTCACGCTGCACGAGCTGTGTGCGCAGCGGTAACTGCAACCTGCAGACCATTGCCAACGACCTGGGCATTTTCTATCTGCCGTACGAGCAGCACCTGGCGCGCGAGGGTTGGGACTTCGATTTCCCCATCATCCGCGAAAACGACAAGTGCATTAAATGCATGCGCTGCATCAAGGTGTGCGAGAGCGTGCAGGGCCTAGGGATTTGGGACCTGACCAACCGCGCCACGCATACCGCCGTGGGTACCCGCGGGCGCGCACCGATCGGCAAGACCGATTGCGTCGCATGCGGCCAGTGCATCACGCATTGCCCAACGGGCGCGCTGCGCGAGCGCGACGACACCGAGACCGTGTTCGATGCTCTCGCCGATCCCGACAAGATCGTGCTGGTGCAGATCGCGCCTGCCGTGCGCAGCGCCTGGGGCGAGGAACTCGGCATCCAGCGCGAGGAGGCCACCGTCGAGCGTCTGGCTTGCGCACTGCGCCGCGTTGGCTTTGAGTACGTGTTCGACACCGATTTCTCGGCCGACCTCACCATTATGGAGGAGGGTTCCGAGCTGCTCGAGCGCCTAGGCGCCGCCGCTAAGGGCGAAGGCGACAGCCGCGGCTGGCCCATGTTTACGAGCTGCTGCCCGGGCTGGGTGCGCTTTGTGAAGGCACGTTACCCCGAGTTTGTCGACAGCCTGTCCACGTCCAAGTCGCCGCAGCAGATGTTCGGCGCTATTGCCAAGACCTACTACGCCAAGGCGCTGAGCGTGGAGCCAGAGCGCCTGTTCGTGGTGTCCGTGATGCCGTGCACGGCCAAGAAGGCCGAGTGCGCGCTGCCGAGCATGGTGGGCGAGGGCGGTGCGCCCGACGTAGATGTTGCGCTGACGGTGCGCGAGATGGTGCGCATGATCCGCGCGAGCCACGTGGGCGTGGACACGCTGGTCGAGGAGCCGCTCGACACGCCGCTGGGCTTTGGCACGGGCGCGGGTGTGATCTTTGGCGCCACGGGCGGTGTGATGGAGGCTGCTGTGCGCTCGGCCTACTACCTGGTGACGGGCAAGAACCCCGATGCGGATTTCTTTACCGACGTACGTGGCCTGGATGGCTGGAAGGAAGCCGTGGCCGATATCGATGGCACCAAGGTGCGCGTCGCGGTGGCGCACGGGCTGGGCGCCGCCCGCCTGCTCGATGCGATTCGCGACGGCCGTGTGAGCTATGACTTCGTTGAGGTCATGGCGTGCCCCGGCGGCTGCGTCGGTGGCGGCGGTCAGCCCATCCACGACGGCTGCGAGCTGGCGGCCGAGCGTGGCCAGGTGCTGTGGGGCCTGGATGCGAAGGCGGACATTCGCTTTTCGCACGAGAATCCCGATGTTCAGGCATGCTATCGCGAGTTCTTGGGCGCGCCACTCTCGCCGTTGGCCGAGGAGCTGCTGCATACCGACCATCACGCCTGGTCGATGCCCAACGAGGGGGCGTGCTAGCGATGCGCGCGTTTGATGTTGAGATGACGCGCCGGGGATTTGCCTCGGCACTTGCTGCGGGCGCGTTGTCGCTCGCGCTGGCTGGCTCCGGTGCCGGGGCCGCCGCGGGCTCGGCTGCCACGGACGGCGCCGGTGCTGCTGCAGAGCCGGTCGAGGTGCACGTCGCCTCGCTCAAGGGGCCGACCTCGATTGGTCTGGTGCAGTTTATGGACCGGGCGGCCGATGGCGAGACGGACAATGAGTTCGACTTTGCGATAAATACTGCCGCCGATGAGATTGTGCCCAAGGTCATTCAGGGCGATATCGACATTGCCCTGGTACCCGCCAACGTGGCGAGCGTACTCTACAACAAGACCGAGGGCGCGGTGCAGGTCATCGACATCAACACACTGGGCGTGCTGAACGTTGTGACGGGCGACGCGAGTGTGGCCTCGTTTGGCGATCTGGCGGGTCATACCGTCTATATGACGGGCAAGGGCACCACGCCGGAGTACGTCATGAACTACCTGCTGGAGCGCGCGGGCTTGGCCGGTCAGGTGGCGCTCGAGTTTAAGAGCGAGCCTACCGAGGTGCTCTCGGCCCTGCTTGCCGACCCGACTGCCGTGGGCGTGCTGCCCGAGCCGTTCAAGACCGCTGCCATCGCAAAGAGCGAAGGCAAGCTGTCGGCTCCGGTAAGTCTGACCGCTGTGTGGGATGAGCTGGCAGGTGACACGGGTTCGCGCCTGCTGACAGGCGTGACCGTGGTGCGCCGTGCCTTTGCCGAGGAGCATCCCGAGGCCGTGGCGGAATTCCTGAGCTGCCATTCTGCGAGCGTTGAGGCCGTGAACGCGGCGCCGGCGGACTGGGCTCAGGCCGTGGTCGATGCGGGCATCGTGGATAACGCCAAGATTGCCGAAAAGGCGATTCCCGGGTGCATGCTCGTGTGCCAGACGGGGAAGGATATGAAGGCGGCACTCGGTGGGTACCTGCAGGTGCTGGCCGATGCGGACGCGAGCGCCGTGGGTGGTAAACTTCCGGCTGACGATTTCTACTACTTGGAGTAGCCCGTGCGTGCGTTTGCTCGACACATGACAGAGCGTATGAAGGCGGTGACGGCAGCAGGTGCCGTCGCCGCCTTTTGGCTTGCCGCGTGGGACTTCGCGGCGGCGCTGGTGGCGCAGCCGCTGATCTTGCCGGGGCCGGGCGCTGTCGTGGTGGCGTTGCTGCGACTGGTATGCGATGCCGGCACATGGGCGATTCTGGTGGGCTCGGGTGCGCGAATCTTGGGCGGGCTGGCGCTTGCCGCGGTGTGCGGCGGCGTGCTGGCGGGAGTCTCGGTGCGATCGCTGACGTTTGCCCACTTGGTTGCCCCGGCGCTTTCGTTTGTTAAGGCGACGCCGGTTGCCTGCATAGTGGTCTTGCTGCTCATTTGGTTGGGGTCGGCGCGCGTGAGCATTGTGGCGGTCTTTTTGATGGCGCTGCCGGGCGTGTATTTCTCGCTGGTCGAGGGCTTGGTGCAAGTGGATAAGCCGCTGGAGCAGATGTTTCGCTTGCATGGCGTGCGGGGCTGGCGACTGCTCTTCGCCCACACCTGGCGCGAAGTCCTGCCGTTTGTGCTTTCGTGCGCCCGCGCTGTGATCGGCATGAGCTGGAAGGCCGGCGTGGCGGCGGAGCTGATCGGCATGGCGGTGGGCACCGTGGGTGAGCGCATCTATCAGGCGAAGCTGCTCATCGAGACAGCGGACCTGCTGGCGTGGACCGTGCTGGTCGTTGCCGCCTCGTGGGCGTGTGAGCGCGTGCTGGTGTGGCTGCTGTGGGCTTCGGGTTCC
>CAJMRR010000173.1 GCA_905215835.1 uncultured bacterium
TGGCCGGTGACGTCGGCGATTTTGCTTGCGACCTCGTCGATTTGCTGGGCAAGCTCGCGCGTAGGGGTGATGACGAGCATCACGGGGCCGCGACCGTTGCCCTCGGGCTTTTTTGCACCGCGACGACGGTTGCGGCCGCCGCGCTCGCGCACGGGTTTGGGAGGAGCGATGTGCTCCAGATTGTTCATGGTCGGCAGCAAAAAGGCGGCCGTCTTGCCGGTGCCGGTCTGAGCGGCGGCAAGCAGGTCGCGGCCCTCGAGCACCACGGGGATGGAGCCGGCCTGCACGGGCGTCGGCGCCGTGTAGCCCAGGTTCTCGATAGCACGAAGCATCTCGTCGGAAAGTCCCAGCTCGTCAAAGGCGGGCAGGCTCTCGGTAGCGGACTCGACGGCCTGGGCAGCATTGGCCTCATCGGCGGCATCGAAGGCAGCCTGGGTCATGGCCTCGCGGGCCTCGTCCAGAATCTCGGCGTCCGTAACGTCGGATACAGAATTACGCATATGTTGTTGTTCCTTATCTGCACGCGCAATGGGCACGGCATGCGGCCGCGCGGGCGTGCTTGGTAGTGCGCTAATACATACAAAAACGGGTGCGCACAGAGAGGACGTTGCTCAGCACGCTGGCGATCGCTTTGGCAGCCCTATCACGCGCCGTCCAGACGCAGCAGCTCTAAGCGATGGAGCAGATTCGCCGTCGGTTAGTATACCCGTACTCCGTATGCCCCCACGTAAACCACAGATGACGAGGCGGACGAGGTGAGCCCGGCTGATTGTCTCGGTCTGTAACATCTACAGGGCAAATCTTCCTCTACGTGTTACAGATCGAGACAAACGGTCGACACGGCCCACAAACGTCTCAATCTGTAACAGTTAACGAGTAAAATCGGCCCTAATTGTTATAGATCAAGACAGAGGGGGATTTCCGTCCAGTCCAAACCAAATCTCTCGGTCTTCCTGCAATTTCGAACATGTGGCCTATAATGTTGCTTTGGTTACGCTATATATTGCGCAGCCATTTAATACGTCGCCCACCGGGGGCCATTAATTCCTATCGCCATATTGGCTAGGAAGCAATCAAAGGAGGTATCCGTGGCAGCAGAGACGCCTTGCTCGGTCCTCTATAACGATATTCGCTCGTTCGGCGGTCTTAAACATCTCGAGATCGCCCGAATGCTTATCAATGGAAACTCTTATCTCGGCAGTACCCTGCTCGAGAAATGCTCTTCCAACCGCTCGTATCTCACCCGTTACATCGTCCATCGCAAGCCTGACCAGTGCGCGCCCGCCATCTACAGCGACTTTACCGTCACCACGCTCAACCTTTCCGCGGCAATCTGCAGCAAGCTCGGCGGCGGCGAGTCCGCCTATCGGGCAATCGCCGAGCACTATCGCGGTCCGGCCGCCAACGAAATGATGTCGGCTCTCGCCAGCTACAAGCTGGACAGCCGCCTATATGCAAATGCCCTCAATCGCATCGACAACTTTGACGGCAATACCGTGCGCGAGAAAAGCACGCTTTACCTTATGCTCTTTGTGGCAACGGGGGCGCTCGCCGATCCCGTTCAGGGCGTGGCCACCGTCGAGCGCTTTTGCGACAGCAAGACGGGCGGGCACTTTGGCACCACCGAAACTACCGTCGGACGTGGCTTTATGAGCAGCCTGGAGCAGCCGCGCACCGTCGCCCCCAACCTCGGTCTGCTCAGAACCCATGCCGACAACTGCGCCGACATGCAAATCCATCCCCTCACACGCGATCCGCGCGGCACCGTAATTGGTTCTTTGCCCAAAACCTCGCCCAGCATCACCGATGTGGGCGCCGACGCATCGCGCGAGCATCTTCGCATTTGGCTTGAGGGTGAGCACTGGTACGCCCAGGGCCTTGGATCGACCAACGGCACGGTACTCGAATCGGGTGCAGGCGACGGCGATATTGTGATTGAGCCGCCGCGCGACCAACGCGAGCCCGGCAAGATCTATCCCCCCGTGGAAATCGCCAACAGCGACAGGCTCCATCTGGGTCTCTACACGACATTCCTTGTCATTGTGGACTAGCACGGACGGCGATCGGAAGACGGTCGCCGTCCGTCTTTCGTCTTCTACCTTCTGCGTCGTAAACGACAATACTCAGCGGTATACGTGGGCAGTGCGGCTATCATGGTGCTTTACCGATATCCGCACTGCTCACGTATACGCGCGGCAACCCATGCCAGACAAAGGAACGCCATGGATACTACCGATAGCGCCTATGGCGACAAACTCATCCGTCTCGATACGTTCGATACCGCCGTGGCGGTCGACCCCAGCGCCGAGGACGACGCCAAGCGTCGGTTTATGACGCTTATTCTCCAGACGGCCCACCGCAACAACGGCAACATCGGACACGTGCTGCGCGCGACCAACACGAGCGGCGAGGTCTTTGCCGTCAAGCTACTCAAGGACAACGCCATCCTTTCCGGCCAAGCCCCCGACCGCTCCGCCGAGCAATCGGCAGCGCACCTGGCCAGCACCGCCGCGCTGTTCGAGGAGTACCGTCATCTGTGTACCGTCTCGCACCTGCGCGGATTTCCGCGCGTCTATGGCTACGGATCGTGCGAGGATGACCCTCTCATCCTCATGGAGTGGGTCGAGGGCACCTCGCTCAAGCAGGCGCTACCCCTGCTTCCGCACGACGCCTCGGGCGGGCTGACCACCCAGATGGTCGCCGCCGTCGGAAACGCCGTGCTTCGTGCGCTCTTGATGACCCAAGGCCTCGTGAATCCGGTCATCCATCGCGACCTGTCGCCTGCCAATATCATGTTCCGCACCACTAGCCGAACGCTCGAGCAGCAGATTGCTGATTGTTCCTTTGACCCCTGCCTCATCGACATGGGCTCCGCGACCATGGCTCTCGGCGACGACACGATCACCCGGCGCGCCGACATCTGGCGTTTTGCCACGCCCGCATACGCCGCGCCCGAGATGCTCACGCAGGATATCGAAGGCATCGCGGCCCTTCGCCGTTCGCCGGCAATCGACGTCTATGCGCTTTCGAGCATTCTGTACCAGCTCTACAGCGGTCGCAAACCGTTTGACTTTGAGTCGACGGACGCCGCTGCAACCGGCTCGTTCTATCTCGTAAAGACCAAGACCAAGCCGGCACCGCTCGAGCCGCGCTGCGAGGGCGATGAGGCGCTCGTCCAGATCATCATGAAGGGTCTCTCAGTCGAGCAGTGCGATCGTCCCACCGAGCAGCAGATGCTCGAGGTGCTCTCGGCATACCTCACCGACGCCGAATCCGAAGGCCGCGAAGGTGCAGGAGACGAGGCCGCAATTGATATCGATTCTGGCACGCACCTTAAGGTCGACGTCGCCGGCGAGCGCGCACGAGAGATCCTGAATCAGGCCCGCCACGATGCCATGACCCGCCGCCGCTTTATTATCGGCGGTCCAATGGG
>CAJMRR010000174.1 GCA_905215835.1 uncultured bacterium
AACCGCGCCCGCCGTGTGAGCGAGGCCGCGAGCTACGCCTGCATCATCGCGGCTGTCTTCGTGCCGCCGTTTGTGCCGTTTGCGCCTCTCGCCCTCTATGACATCGCGCGGCGCGTGCGCCGTGAACGCATCTGGCCCGCGCTGGCGATTGGCGCCGTGTTTGTCTGCGCGCTTGTCGCGGACCTTCGCGGCGGCGCGCTCACCACCCGAACGCTGCTGCTAACCGCCATCCTTTCGGTCGCCGCCACGTTGCTGTCGCTGCGCACCGCGCAGCTGGAGCGCGAACAGGAACGCATGCGTCGCACCCGCGACAAGCTGCAAGAACGCGCCCTGGCACTCGAGGCACGCAACCGCGACCTCGCCGACCGCCAGGACTACGAAGTCGAGCTCGCGACGCTCGCCGAACGCGCCCGCATCGCGCGCGAGATCCACGATAACGTCGGGCACCAGCTCACGCGCGCCTCACTGCAGGCCGAAGCCCTACGCGTGGTCCACGCCGACGAGCCTGGCGTCGCCGCCGATTTCGCCGACGTTAAACGCACGGTTGACGAGGCGCTCCAGCTTGTGCGCACCAGCGTCCACGCGCTCAACGACAACGCTGTCGACCTTTCCGTGCAGCTCGAACACATTGTTGAAGGCGCGCACTCGGACGGCGGTCCGCAAATTGAGCTTGAAGTTATGACCGAGCATGCACCCGCAAACGTCGCCAACTGCTTTGCGGCGGTCCTGCGCGAGGCGCTCTCCAACACCATGCGCCACGCTTGCGCCCAGACCGTCACTGCACGATGCATGGAGCATCCGTCGTTTTACCAGCTCATCGTTACCGATGATGGCGCGGGCGGGGTCCAAGCAAGCAGCCGCGGCGCCGCGGAGGGCATGGGGCTTGCCTCCATGCGCGAGCGCATCGAGGCGCTTGGCGGCACCTTCTCCGCCGGCCCGCGTGCCGGCGCCGGCGGCTGGCGCGTGTTTGCCACCGTTCCCAAACAGCAAGGAGATGAGGGCCGATGAGGCTCATCGTTGTCGACGACGACCGCTTGGTGGTCGATTCGCTCAAGATTATCCTGGGCGCCCAGCCGCAGATCGAGGTGGTGGGCACCGGCGCCAATGGCGACGACGCGGTCGCGCTCTACGCTGAGCACACGCCCGACATCGCGCTGCTCGACATTCAGATGCCGGGGCGCGACGGACTTTCGGCGGCACGCGAGATCCTTGAGCGCGACCCCGCGGCGCGCGTGGTGTTTCTGACGACATTCTCGGATGACGAATACATTGTGTCGGCGCTCAAACTGGGCGCGCGCGGCTACTTGATTAAAACCGACGTCGCTGCCATCCCTCCCGCGTTGACGCAGGTCATGGATGGCAAGCGCGTGCTCGAGGGCAAGGCGATCGAGGATATCAACTTTGATGGGGCGGGCGTCGAGGCCGGCACGACCCGCCGGCCCGCGGCCTTTGTCAGCCTGACCGACCGCGAGTTCGAAGTCGCAGAGCTCATCGCCCGCGGCCTCGACAACAAGGAGATCGCCGCCACGGCATACATGGGCGAAGGCACCGTGCGCAACCACATCAGCTCGATCCTTGCCAAAATGGGCCTACGCAACCGCACGCAGATCGCCATCGCCTACCTGCGAGGGTAATTACCCAACGGCCGACCGCCCCGGCATAGCAAAATGGCTGCTACCGATTTAATGCCATTTCAAAACTATGCCGGTTTACGGGGCTAAGCTCAGGGCCCCCATCCATGCCCGCGTTTTCCGTAAAATGACGGCTTGTCTACCTGCGGTTTTATTTTCACGGATATCGGCATGGTTGGGAGCGCGTGACTTAGCCCCGTAAACCGGCATAGTTTTGTCCGAGCGGCTCTGCACGAGCGCCTCCGCAAGCCTCGCGGGACCAAAATGATCCGTTTTCCTCCGTCCCCAAGGAATCACCCGGAACCGCTCGCCACGAAACCCGCCCATCTACTACGTTTGACTCGATACCCCTGACCATACCTTCGTTTTGAACAAAACCACAGGCGTTCTACCTGCGGTTTTGTTTTCGCGTTTTTTGGCATGGTTAGGGGTAAGGGACTAAATGTAGTAGATGGGCCGGTTTCGTGGCGAATCCTTCTCGCCTACGCACAAAAGCGCCGCCACGGAGGAGGGAGATACCTCCGCGGCGGCTGGGGGTGGGGGTGGGGGCTATGTTCTGGCTCCCCGCCGGCCGCCCGGGGCCTTTTGGCCCCGGGCGCTGCCAGCGTGCCTAGCGCTTACGGATACCCCAGACCAGGGCTCCGACGCCGGCCATGGCGATGACGAATGCCATGAGCAGTGCAGCGGCCTGCTGGTCACCCGTGGTGGGCAGGAAACCCTTGACCGTCTTGACGATGTTCGTCACGGTCTTGGGTGTGCCGGGATCGGGCGTCGGCACGGGCGTCTCGGGCTTCTTGTACGTGTTGTTGAACACGATACCCTCGACGCTCTTATCGCCCTTGGCAAAGGCGACATTCGCCTTGAGGTTGCCCTCGCCGTCGTCGGCCACGTTGACGGTCGCGGTAAAGACGGACTTGTCGTAGGTTATACCGGCCTCGTCGCCCTTGACCTCGCTGATGGTGTAGACGTACGTACCGGGCTCGCCGTACTCGAACTTGTCGAAGTTGATCTTACCGTCGGCATCGTTGGTGACGGTGGACTCGATGCCCTCGCCAACGAGCTTAAAGCTAAACTCGTCCTTCTTGAGCTCGCGTCCCTCGAGCACCTTGATAGCGCCGATGGAGACCTGCGTGGGCATGGCGTGATACTTGTTGGCAAAGCCAGCCGACTCGGTGGTTCCCTCGAGCTTGTGCGTCGCGGTCAGCGTGCCGTCGCCGTTGTCGGAAACGGTGGTCACGACGGTGTAGGTCGTGCCGTCATAGGTGACGCCCTTGTACAGGCCGAGCGCGTTGGGGCAAGCCTCGCGCAGCGTGTACGTGTGCGTGCCGGGCGCCTCGTAGCGGATCGGGCTCAGCGTAACGTTGCCGTTGACGTCATTGGTGCCGCTAGCGACAACCACGCCGTCCTCGAGCAGATCAAACGTGAACTCGCCGGCTGCAAGGTCGCGTCCGGTCAGACGCTTGACCGTCTTGACCTGATCGGTCACGGAAGAATCGGTGGGCGTCACGTTGTAGGTGTTGGTGAATGTGAAGGCCGCACCGTCATCGCCTTCGTGCATGACGTTCAGATGTCCGGCACCGTCGTCAGTCACGGTGTAGGAAACCTTGCGCGTGGCGTTGGCGTCGTTGGTCACGCCAGGGGCGCTACCGGACTCGGTCACCGTGTAGGTAAAGGTGTGCGAGCGCGGAGCGGTGGGGCCGCAGGCTCGGGCTCGTCGGCGTTGGCGTCAGCGTCGGCCTCTTCAGCCTCGGTCTCGTCAGCCTCGTCGGCCTCTGCCTCGTCAGCTTCG
>CAJMRR010000175.1 GCA_905215835.1 uncultured bacterium
AAGGACGGCCACGAGCCGGTCGGTCGTAAAGGGAATCTTTTTGAACTCCGGCTCGATGGCGCCGCTGTCACGGATGAAGGCCAGGTCAATGTCCTCGTGCAGGAGCATACGCTTGAGTGTGTCGCCCTCGCCTTCGATGAGCTCGACAGAATATGAGGGGTTCGCCTGCTGAAAATCGATGACGGCGTCCGTGATCCCATAAGGGGCCATAATGGGGATAGAACCTACGGTGAGGTGCTCGAGCGGCTCACCTGCACCTATTTGAATGGCGGCAAGATAGCGATGCTGAAGCGTCGCAATTTTTTGCGCATAGGGGAGGAGCGCTTCACCTTGCGCGGTGAGTGTTACGTGGCGCTGGCTTCGATCGATGAGCTTGCAGCCGAGTTCGTGCTCCATTGCCATGATGTGCTTGGAGAGGGTTGATTGCGACATGAAAAGCAGTTCCGCCGCATCAAGAAACGTGCGTGACTGCGCTAAGATGGCGAATTCGCCAAAGCGGTTGATATCCATAGGGAGGCCTCCGGTACCCTCATTTTGGCAGGTGGCCTAAACCACAACGCCGTTGCAGTGGTCGATTTCGTGCTGGATGATTTCGGCGGTGTAGCCCGAGAAGTTTTTGATGCGGTGGACGAAGTTCTCGTCCAAATACTCAACCTTAATGCGGCGATAGCGGGTACAGGGATGCTCGCCGATCAGCGAGAGGCATCCTTCGCTCGTCTGATAGGCATTGACCTGCTCAAGAATTTGAGGGTTGTACATCAAGAGTGTCCTATTGCCGTCCTTTACGCAGATGATGCGTTTGCGCACGCCGATCATGTTGGCGGCGAGGCCCACGCACTCGCGCTCATGCTCGTGGAGTGTATCCAGGAGATCCTGCCCGGTTGCGGCATCGTCGGGCCCCGCGTCTTCGGAAGGTAGGCGCAAAAAGAACTCGGATTTCATGATGGGCTTAATCATGGCGGGCTCCACATGTCTTATGCTTTCGTGGACTTTTAATAATAGCGCGGAAGGAAAGCTGTGCGTCCGCGTTACAATCTTTCGATGTTGGACCATGTTGCCAGATTCGTCGTGTACGGCGTCTGGCGTAAGTCTAGGGCTCATTTTTCGCCCTGGACCGTTCCTCTGGGGCGATGCGACTGTCGTTCCAAGAGGAAGGAAATGCATGGGGAGCAAATCTCAGCAACAAGTTCAAGTAACGCCATCGGCCTCTGCGGCGATTCTCGTCGTAATGTATATTGCAGCCTTTGTTGCCGCGTTTAACGAGAACATCATTAACGTGGCGTTGCACGACATTATGGCAGCCTTTTCGGTGAGTGCCACCACGGCACAGTGGCTCGTCTCGGGCTACATGATCGTGACGTCGATCTTTACGGCCATCATGGCCTTCCTGTCCGGCCGTTTCTCGACGCGCAAGCTGCTGTTTTTCGCATGCGGATGCATGGTCGCCGGCGAAGTTCTGTGTCTGGTCGCTCCGTCGTTTAGCGTTTTGCTGCCAAGCCGTATTTTGCAGGCCGCGGGATCGGGTATCTTGTTCCCGCTCATGATGAACGTGGTGCTGTCTTGCGCTCCGCGCGAGAAGCTCGGTCTGTATCTGAGTCTGGGTGGTGCCTGCATTACGCTAGGGCCGGCGTTTGGACCCGTGATTAGCGGTCTTATGTGCACGTTGTTTGGCTGGAGGGCGGTGTTCGTAGTGCCGCTGGTGGGCGGCATTGTGGTCGCTGCGGCGGGCGTAAAGCTTGTTCAGAATGTCGGAGAGCGCTCGAATACCACGCTCGATATTCTGTCGGTAGTTTTGCTCGCCGCCGGTATTACGGCTTTTGTGTATTCCGTAGGCGAGTTCTCGACCAATCTGATTGCCGGTATCGTGACGTTCTTCGCCGCCATTGTGCTGCTCGGCCTATTTGCGGCCCGCCAGCTCAAGCTCGAGCATCCGGTGCTTAACGTGCGTCCCATGGCGAGCGTTCGCTTTTGGCCTGCGTGCCTGCTTGTGGTGGTGTCGATGATGACGACGTTCTCGATGAGCGTTTTGTTGCCGCTCTATTTTGAGGGCGCATACGGCATGACCGCACTTGTTGCGGGCCTGCTCATTTTGCCGGCGATTGCCTGCAACGCCGTGACCTCGATTGTGGGCGGACGCGTGATGGACGCCCGTGGCGCATGGCCGCTGCTGCCGGTCGGCTTTGCCCTGATTGCCGTGGGACAGATTGCAATCTCGATGACGGCGGCAAGCATGAACATCGGCGTTGTCGTGGCGCTGACCGTTGTGGTGTATGCCGGAGTCGGCCTGGTGCTGAGTCCCTCGCAGACGGCCGGCTTGGAGACGCTGCCTGCCGCTGAGCATCCTCACGGAACGGCATTGCTCAACACGTGGAACATGATTGCCGCATCGTTTGGCCCGTCGCTGTTTATCGGCCTGCTCTCGAGTTCTGCCGCGACCGCCGGCGCCGCTGGCGCTGCGACCGACGTTGCCCAGGCGATTGGATTTGCAACTGCCGTGCGTGTGGCGGCTGTAATTGCCGTGGTCGGGTTCGCGACGTCGCTGGCGTACGCTCGTCGCGAGTCGCACATGTCGCATTAATGTGTGCACATAGATTCTGCAGCTAGATTGGATGGCGACACCATAAACTAATGGACGTTTTGCCGAGAGGCATGAATGTTTAAAGCGCAAAGAGTGCGCGACGGGCCCCGCGAATGGGGCGATGATGCCCGAGAGGGCCAAGAAGGAGTCTCATGTCCGAGAACGAAGAGATCATGAACGAGACCGAGAACGAGACCGTGGCTGCCGAGGTCGAGGCAGTCGAGACCGTGGAGACCGAAGCTGCCGAGGTTGAGGTTGCTGACGAGGTTTCCGCCGAGGAGGAGGCCGAGGTTGTCGAGGCCGCCGTTGATTACGATGACGAAGAGCTGATGGACAAGATGCAGAAGGCCGCCCGTCTGCTGCGTAGCCGTCGCTTTGCTATTTCCAAGGAGGAGGAGGCCAAGGCCGAGCGCATGGCGAACATCGAGCGCGCCATCAAGCTCCTTGACCTCAAGCCCAAGATGGAGCAGAAGGAAATGTCCGACCTGCTGGGCATGCGCCTTCGTGAGCTCGATGGCCTGATGGCCGAGGCCGAGGCTGCCGATCTGGTCGGCCGCATCGACGACGCCGAGGGCGATATGCGCAAGATTGTTGTCTTCGCCGCCGAGGATGCCGCTGAGGGCCTGGTCGAGCTTGCCAACAAGAAGGAGAAGCTCCTGCCCGAGCTTTCTTACGAGGAGGCCACCGAGCTGATGGCCGCTCTCGATAAGGTTATCGCTCCGCTCGTCGCCATGGGTCTGGACGAGGATCGCGGTCCTCGCGGCGGTCGTGACGATCGCGGTGGCCGTGGCGGCGACCGTGGCGGTCGCGGCG
>CAJMRR010000176.1 GCA_905215835.1 uncultured bacterium
GGCCTCATGGCCACCAAGATCGCCGCACACGCCGCCGACATCGCCAAGAAGGTGCCCCACGCCCGCGACATGGACGACAAGATGGGCCAGGCACGCCGCAAGCTCGACTGGGACGCCATGTGGAAGTGCGCGCTCGACCCGGTCACCGGCAAGAAGCGCTACGAGGAATCCCCCGCCGCCACCGAGGGCACCTGCACCATGTGCGGCAAGATGTGCGCCGTCCGCACCGTCAACAAGGTGTTCGAAGGCACGACGATTGACCTCGGCATGGAGGACTAACTCGTCACCGAAGCCACAATCGGCCACAAGGTGTTCGACAATTGTTGACATGTGAACATTTTCTTACATTTACGTAAAGATTGCACCACCCGCCCGGGATCGGCATACAGCCGGCCCGGGCACTTTATAATGCAGGCAGAAGACCCATTTGAATCCGACCGAACAAGGGAGCGAACATGGATCGCAGTAAGGTACCCGCCGTTCTATCCATCGCAGGATCCGATTCCAGCGGTGGTGCCGGCATTCAGGCCGACATCAAGACCATCACGGCGCACCGTCTGTATGCCGAGACGGCCATCACGGCCATAACCGCACAAAACACGCTCGGCGTCACCGCTGTGCAGAATATCTCCCCGGATATTGTCGCGGCGCAGATCGATGCCGTTTTTGACGACATTCGCCCCAACGCAGTCAAGATCGGCATGGTCTCCTCTGCCGAGATTATCGAGGTTATCGCCGACCGCTTGAGTGCCTGGGACGCACAAAATATCGTCGTCGATCCCGTCATGGTCGCCACCTCGGGCGCTCGCCTGATCGCAGAGAACGCCGCCGAAGCGCTTACACGCCGCCTGTTCCCGCTGGCGACCGTCATCACGCCCAACATTCCCGAGGCCATGGCGCTGCTCGACTACGAGGTCGATTCCGAGCGCACACAGCAAAATGCCGCCATGCTTCTCACCCGCCGCTTTGGATGCGCGTCTCTCGTTAAGGGCGGGCATTTTGTCAACGAGGCCAACGATGTGCTAGCAGAGCCCGCGCCGCTCGATGACGAGGGCAACCATCTGGGCGATCCGCTCACCACGTGGTTCCGTCACAAGCGTATCGAGACCGACAACACGCACGGCACCGGCTGCACGCTCTCGTCCGCCATCGCCTGCGCGCTGGCCCAGGGCATGGATCTTGCCGATGCCGTCAACGCCGGCAAGGCCTACCTAACCGGCGCTCTCGCCGCCGGCTTTGACATGGGCAAAGGCTCCGGCCCCGTCAATCACATGTGGCAGTATTAAGATTCGCAGCCCAAAACCACCGCAAAGGGGACAGCACCTTTGCGGTGGTTCCCACAAACATCTCGATCTGTAACAGTTAGAGTCCATTTCTCGGCCCACCTGTTACAAATCGAGACATTCAAATTCCGCTAAGAAAATAATCTCGATCTGTAACAGTAACTCGGCAAAATCGACCCTAGATGTTACAGATCGAGATAAACGACCGATATCGACCTAAATAATCTCGATCTGTAACATCTAGCCCGTTTTCGGCCTTACAGCTGTTACAGATCAAGACAAACCAACGAAACAAGCCACCGCAAGGGGAACTTTTGTACTGCTTTGGGCCTTACTACTCTCCGAGCATCTCTTTGAGCTTGGCTGCCACGGCATGGCCGAGGCTCTCGTGGCTTTCCGGCATCATGTGCAGATAATCGATATCGCCCGGCTCGGCAAAATCGGCGGCATTCAAAAAGTCGCAGCCAAACTGTTCGGCAACATACGCATAGTATTCGGCAAAATGCTCCGAGGCCTCGACGGAGTGCTCGTCAAAGTCGGTCATATACACATCGGCGATCTGCGGCTTGATCTTGATAGGAGCCATCAGCAGAATGCGCGGACAAGGCGCAGCGTCGGTCCACGGAAACGCGCGGACAGCGCGAATCAGCGCCATGGCGCCACGGGCGATATCGGAAGCTGTCACGTTAAAGACCGTCTTACAGTCGTTGGTGCCCAGCATAATCACGATCGCATCCAGCGGCTTATGGGCCTCGAGCAGCATCGGCAACGCGCGAATACCGTTGAGATTAGTATCCAGATGGCACATATCGTCGCGCACCGTCGTGCGGCCGTTTAAGCCTTCCTCAATTACGTGCCAGTCCTCTCCCAGGTCACGCTGTGCCACGCCGCACCAGCGCACATCGTGCGCATAGCGCACCGCGGTGCCGTCGCGCATACCTGCCGGATCGTAGCCATAGGTATTGCTGTCACCAAAGCACAGAACGTTTTTCATCGTAAGCCCTTCCTTTAGTAAAAAGCCGACGGGAGCAGCCCTCCCGCCGGCTCGACCTATCTGTCGGCACGTACCGATTACAGGTACTTGTGCCAATCGTCCTCGTCCTCATCGTCCTCGGCAGCAGCCTGAGCCTGCTCGGCGGCGCGAGCAGCCGCAGCGCGAGCGGCAACCTGGGCATAGGACTCCTCGTTGCGCTCGGGGAAGTTTGCCAGCACGTGCTCGAACTTGGCAAAATCCTCGTCCCAGCGCGTAGAGGGCACGGCAAAGAAGACCTGCTTGACCTTAAAGTCGCCCGACGCGAGCTCCTTACGGAAGAGCTCGGCCACGGTCTCGGCATCAAAGCCGTTGTTGTCGCAGCCCCAAGCGCCCAGCACGAGCTTCTCGCGACCCAGCTCGTCGCAGATGGCAAGCACAAAGCGGATGCGATCGCGCAGGGCATCCAGCAAGGCATCGTCACCCACGCGATACTCCTGGCGAGCGCGCTTGGCGTTGGGCGCGGCGGCAACGATCACGTCAGCATATGCATGTACGTGATTGCGGTCGAAGCGCACCGCAGGCACCACCAGCGCACGGTTGCGGTAAAGCTCGCAGTTGATGTTGCGGCGACGGTTCTCGCCGTACCATTTGCGCTGCTTATCGAGCACGTTGTACAGGTACGAATCGGCACAGAGCGTGGCCTCCTGGCCCAGATAGCCCTGGATGTAGCCACCGCCCGGGTTGGTGAACGAGGCAAAGGCAAGCACGGCCATGTCACAGAACTGCGCGTAGCCTCGGCCGTTATCCAGAATGGCCTGCGTGGCAGAGGCGTCGAGCACGGTGACCTCGGGCAGGACCGGAGCAGGCTTTTCAGCGGCAGGCGCAGGCTCGGTCTCCGCGGCCTCCTCGGCGGGTGCAGGCTCGGCCGCAACCTCGGTCTCGGCAGACGCAACCTCGGCGGTCTCAGACTCCTCGGCAACCTGTTCCTCGGCAGCGTCGGCCGCGTGGGCCTTGGCCTTCATCGCCGCGATAAATCCGGCAGGCATGCCATCGAACTCGCGCACGCCGGCAAGCGAGCGCTCGATATCCTTGGCGCACGCTTCGGACACAGTCACCACGTGACG
>CAJMRR010000177.1 GCA_905215835.1 uncultured bacterium
GCGATGACCTGCAGAAATGCCTGAACCCCGCCCTCGCGCGCCTCGATGGCGGCAAGGGAGGCCTGGGCCACCTCGGTAGCCGTAAAGTCGCCGGCGGCAACGCCTGCGGCAATCTGGGCGGCGGTAAGGGAATCGAAGCTCTGAGCCATTACTCGCTCTCCCCCTCTCCCAAAATGGACGGCACGCGGAAGTAGCGGTCGCGCGCGCTGCCGGCGTTTTCGAGCGCGACGTCGAGCGGTAGGTCGCGCTCGGGCTCACGCAGGTCATCGCCCATCACGTTGGACAGGCTTCCGATAGGATGGAACGTGGGCTCCACGTCGGGCAAGTCATATTGCAGGACGGGCTCGAGCATCTGGACGGCGTCGTTCATGTAGGACGTCATCTGGGTGAGCTCGTCATCGGTCAGTGCGATCTTTGCGTACTCGGCGATGCCGCGCACGTCTTTCTCGCTGAGTGCCATAGGCGCTCCCTTCCGCATAACAGTTAAACCGCTCTAGTATACAAGGCAACTCCGCTTGGAGCAGGTGCTTTACCTAAATGCAGCGAAAACGTAACGAGGGCGACGGGCTGGCGGGGCGTGGTTCGACGGTTCTGTAACGAAAACCGTCCCGCCCGCAACGAAAACCATCACAACATTCGACGCTTTTCGCCAAAATCGCGATTTTCATCGAATGTTGTGATGGTTTGAAAGCCCCGACCACCACAAAGGTGCCTGTCCCCATTGTGGTGGTTCTGAACGATGCCTTATGCCGAGGCCTTGACCTTGCGGCGCTTGCGGACCGCGTGGATCACGATGTCCAGCAGCAACAGCACAATGGCCACGACCACGATGAGCACGGCAAACTCGCGCTTGCCCCAGTGGCGGCCGGCCAGCGACTTTTGCTTGTCGACGTCTTTCTTGCTGTACTTGGTGCGCACGCAGTGCACCAGCAGGCGATGGTCGTTCACGCCGTAGGGCGTGCAGGTAACGAGCGTCACCTTGTCGGCTCCGGGCTCGATGGTCAGCGACTCCATCTCCTCGGGCAGCACCACCTCGGAGTCCACCATCTTGTAGGCGAGCGTCTTGTTCATGGTGTGCAGCAGCACCAGGTCGCCGGGCTCCAGCGAATGGATGTCGTCGAACATGCTCAGGTTGCGCATGCCCGAGTGCGCGGTGAGCACGCAATGCGTCGAGGTGCCGGCCAACGCCCGCCATAAGGACTTCCTCGCTCGTGCCGTGGTAGATGGGCATGCTCACGTCGATGGAGGGGATTTCGATCCAGCTCATCATGGGGTCGCGGTCAAAGATGAGCTGCTGGGTGTAGGGCTCAATCTGGTCGGCGGGAAGCTCGGTGGCCTCGCCAGCCAGCTGCTCGTTAAAGGAGCGCGCCTGGAGCAGGATGCGCTCGCGCTCCTCGGCAGACAGCGCGTCCACGGTGCTGGACACGGTGCTGATCTGGTTGAACACGCCCGAGGCCTCGAGCCGGTCCAAGATCCACGGCCAGGTCATAAGGCCCACGCCAATAAGGATGATTACGATGGTGATGAGCCGGTCGGCCCAGCGCGGCAGCCGCTTGCGGCGGCGCTTGGGCTTTGGTTGAGGTTTGGGCTGGGGGTTTGAGCCGCCGTTGGCCGCGGCGTTATTGCTCTTCATGTGTTTGGCGCCCTGCACCATCGCCGGTCACTCCTCTACAACTCAAGTTGTCTAAACAAATAATAGCCGATTAGCGAGCTTCCACGCCGGACAACGCAGCTAGGACCGAAGCACCGCCGACGATTCGAATTCTTGGAGACCTTCTACAGCGCTTCTTGCCATGGATATTCCTTTCCAAACATGCGATCTACTTCGAGCTGAATTCGCTCATCGTCGATTGCCGCCAAAGATAGCGCAAGCGAAATGTCATCGACGCGGGAGGAGTCGGCAAACACGGGCGCATAGCGCCACACTTGGATTATCGCCGTTTCGTTATCCGGCAACTCCCCGTCTGCGACTTCGAGATCGCTCAGTTGACGCCATGCACTTCTTAAGACGGCCTTTTGTTCCATACCCGGCGCAGCGAGCATGGAACGCGCAGCGAGCGCCGTCTCCCCGGCGTCAACAAGATAGTCGATCTGCGGCGTCTTCCTTGCAAAAAAGACCTTCGAGACAGGCGAGGAGAGCTCTGCCATGTGCTCGCTGAGCAGAAGATCAACGGCAACAGGGAACACGACGACACGTCGCTCGCGACGCTCGCGCCTCGCGAGTCCCCTGTCAACAAGCTCGGTTATGGCCTCACTCGCGCGGCTTGCCGAAATCCCAAGCGCACGACAAAGGTCATAGGGGCGATATGGCTCCTGGGCTGCTCCCCAGATTGCGGCAGCCTGCGCGTTGGGTGACATCTTGATCGCGTGATTGTGAAACCGGGCACCGCCCCTCTCCGTGCAGGCTGTGCCCATAAATGGAAGAAAAGCCTGTCTACCTGGGCAGACAAAGGGAATCCCTTGTGCGACCAATGCTTTGCGCTGACGTGCATCGGCATCAGGAAACGAAACGACAACAGGAGTCTCCGCGCGTAAGGCTAGCTGACTATAGACTCTCTTAGCCTCGGGAAGCCCGACGCCAGTAGGCAAACTTGCAAGCAAAAACGAAAAACCGTTTGCGTCAACAGCGCGGACCTCAACCGCCCGCAGATGCAGCGGCAAGCGTGTGGATCCAGGCCAAGTTTTGGCCTTGGCGGAGAGGCCTAGTGCTTCTTGTAAGTAGATTAGCGCTTCGTTCATTTCCATTGTTTTCGTTTGATTCCAGTTTATATTGGAATTATACATTATTTTCGGAATTAAAGAGATTCCGTTCGTGCCTGAGCCCATATTTGAATTTTCAGAATATCCCGGATCGGCTGGGCGATTCGGGATACAATGTCAATAGGAAACGACGCATCCCGCGTAAGTGTTCGAAAGCGCGGGCGGCCTAGTTTTCTGGTTTTGTTAAATGCCCGGGCCGCTAACCCCGGGCATTCTTATTTGCGCTTGCGGCGCAAATGCCGTCCACCGTCGCGAGGGCGGCGAGCACGTTAAGGAATTTCAGCATTTGGGGACCTCCGATCGAGTCGTCGGCCGCCCGCGCACGGAATGCGTCGCAAAGCCATTTTACTGCGAGCACTCGCACTTACAGCTGGTAAACGCGATTTTGACAAACATTTGTTCGATAGTTACAAACACTATTCCTCATCCAGCGGAGCCTGGCCGCATTGTCCGGGTTTGCCCGACGTGTTTGCGTTTTCAAAATGTCCCGAATCGGTGGGGCGATTCGGTGTTAGCGTCGGATTATTTTAGCCAAATATAGTCGGCCGAGATTGACCAATCC
>CAJMRR010000178.1 GCA_905215835.1 uncultured bacterium
CGGCGGCGGCCCCGGCATTATGGAGGCGGCCAACAGGGGGGCGGCGAGTGCCAACGGCAAGTCGGTCGGCTTGGGTATCGAGCTTCCGCACGAGCAGGGGCTCAACAAATACGTGAACCTGGGTATGGACTTCCGCTACTTCTTTGTGCGTAAGACCATGTTCGTTAAGTACAGCTCGGGTGCCATCGTGTTCCCCGGCGGTTTCGGCACGCTCGACGAGATGTTCGAGGTGCTCACGCTGGTGCAGACGCACAAGGTCAAGCGCATGCCGCTCGTACTGGTGGGCAGCGAGTACTGGCAAGGCCTGTTCGACTGGCTCAACGGCCCGGTGATGGATGCCGGCATGATTAGCCCGCTCGATCCAGACCTCGTCCACATCACCGACGACCTCAACGAGGCCGTCGACATCGCCCTGAGCGGGCTGATGTAGATCAATCGTGCCCACGCGACATGAATACGCATGGCAATCTGATGTTATTTAACATCAGATTGCCATTTATATTGGGTATACTGGTGTAAAAGACGAGGGCGAGGAGGTCGCAAATGTCTACAGCAACAGTTAAGCCTACGACGGTTCGAATCGAAGAGGGGCTCAAGGAGCAGGCGACTGAGTTCTTGGATTCGGTCGGCCTCAGCCTCAATTCCTATCTCAATCTTGCCGTTCGGCAGCTGGTAAATCAGCGAAAGATTCCTTTTGAGATTGTAGGAAGGGCGGAGGTGCCCAACGAGGCGACGAGGCGTGCCATGGTGATCGCCGAGGCTCATGAGTTGGGGATTTTGCCGGACGATAGCCTGTCATTCAATAACGCTGATGAGCTTATGTCATTCCTCGATGAGGAATAGCGATGTTCGAGATTAAAGTCGAGGCTCAATTTAAGGTGGACTACAAACGAACGATGCGCATGCATCCGCAGCTAAAAAGTGAGTTTAAAGCGGCGGTTGCAGAGCTTGTGGCTCATGGGTCACTTCCGGCGGAGTATGGCGCCCACGAGCTCTCAAACCCGGGCGGAAACTACAACGGCCACATCGATTTCCACCTATCCGATGGCTTGGTCGATGTGGTCGTTCTTTATCTTCCCCATAAGACTAACCCAGTGATTAGGCTGGTGAGAATGGGCACTCATCAGGAGCTGTTTCAGGGTCCGCTGGGCTGATCGCCGATTTCCAAGTTGCGGTGGAATAGGGATTGATTGGCGGTTAATAAGCCAAAAACAGTCCCTATTCCACCGCAACTGATGTGGGCGTCCCTAGTGAGTTGGCTGGTAGCGGGGGCAGTAGCTGATGGCGATGGCGTCGACGCCTACGTGGGTGGCAATGGTGCAGCCGATGGGGCCGGTGCCGGCGTCTACGTAGTCTTGGCCCGCGAGCGCTTGGTTGACGAGCTCCTGCTCCTCGACGGCGCCGGTCGTGAGCACGCGCACGCTGGAGCCCGGATGCTCGGTCAAAAATGCGAGGCAATCGGCCATGGTGTTGGCAACGATGCGCTTGGCGCCACGGCCCTTTTTGATGGCCTTGATCTCGCCTGATTTCCACTCCGGCGAAACGGCCAGGCGAATGTTGAGCATCTGCGTGAGCTGACCGGCGAGCTTGGGCGCGCGGCCGTTCTTAACGAGGTTCTCGAGCGTGCGGGGAATCAGCAGTAGGTGGGCGTCGGGCAGCGTCGCGCGGATCTGCGCCTCGGTCTCGTCCAGGCTGCGGCCGTCCTCGCGCATGGCCAGCGCGTACTCCACCAGTAGACCCTCGGCGCCCGAGCCGGTGCGTGAGTCGATGCAGCGCACGTCGAGCTCGTGTGTTTCGGCCGTCAGGCTGGCGTTGGCATAGCAGGCGGACCACTCACTGCACAGCGAGATAAAGATGGCGCTATCATGGCCGTCGGCGAGCACGCGATCAAAGAGCGCCTTGAACTCGCCGGCGCTCGGCTGCGAGGTGTGCGGCAGCTGCTCGGAGCCGGCCATGCGCGCGACGTACTCCTGGGCGGTAATCTGCACCTGGTCGAGCAGGTCCTCGCCCTCGATAATCACATGCAGCGGAATCACGTAAATGCCGAGCTCTTGGGCGCGGGCGGGGGAGATGTCCGACGTGGAGTCGGTTATGATGGCAAAAGACATAATTGCACCTTTCGTTGGGGCGCTTGCGCGCCGCCTTCTGAGAGCAAAGTGCGACAAGTATAGTTGAGTCACTCCACATTACTAGGTTCAATTGTTGAATAGTCAACAGTTTGAAGTGTCGGTGTGGAAATCGTCAACTGGGGAAGAGGGATGCCGATGGGGGCGTTGGAGATAGGCAAACGGCCGGTCGTGCTGTTCGATTTTGACGGCACGGTGGCAGATACGGGCCGGGCGGTGATGACTTCGACGCGCAAGACGCTGGCTGCGCGCGGGTTTTCTGAGGCGCAGATGGGTGACCTGCGTCGCATGATCGGGCCGCCCCTGTGGAAGAGCTTTCACGACTTTTACGGCTTCTCCCGCGAGGAGTCGCTTGTGGTGGCCGACGAGTACCGCGCTTTTTTTGATGAGCTGGGACCGGAGGAGTATCCCGCGTTCGACGGGGTCCCCGAGTTGCTGGATGGGTTGGCCGCCCGGGGCAAGCGTATGGCCGTGGCGACGTCGCGCATGGAGGCAAAGTGCATCGACATGGTGCGTGAGCTCGGGCTCTCTCAGTTTGAGGCGGTGATTGGCATGAATCCGCCGCAGGGGCGCGAGATCAAGGCCGATTCGGTCCGCGATGCCCTGGTGGCGCTCGGCGCGACGGCCGACGATGCCGTGATGATCGGCGATCGCTTTAACGATGTGGAGGGCGCGCACGCGATGGGCGTGCCGTGCATTGGCATCTATTCGGGCGCGGCGGCGCCGGGCGAGCATGAGGCAGCGGGTGCCGATGCGGTGGTGCACTCGGTGGCCGAGCTTGCTAAACTTTTCGCTATCTAATGACGTAATGTGAGGGGCGGGCACGCTCGCCGCTCATTGCTAAGGAGGTCGTCCATGAATCAGGTGGAGCAGAGCGTTGCCGAGTATGTCGACGAGGTCTGGGAGGATGTCGTCGCCGATATCGAGCAGCTGGTGAGTTATCCGTCCGTGGCAGTTTCTGCTGATGCGGAGCCCGGCGCGCCGTTTGGCCGCCCGGTCCGTGACGCACTCGATTGCGCGCTCGGCATCGCGCAAAAGCTCGGCTACCAGACGAGCGATGACGAGGGCTTTGTGGGAATCGCCGATATTCCGGGTCGCGGCGATAAGCAGCTCGCGACTATCTGCCATGTGGACG
>CAJMRR010000179.1 GCA_905215835.1 uncultured bacterium
CCGCCGTTGGCAAACGTCGCGTAGGCGGCGGCCATCTCGAGCGGCGAGATCGAGCCGGTGCCGAGGGTCATGACGGGAACGTCCTCGATGTTGTCCTTGGCGGGATCGATGCCGAGCTTTTTGACGAGCGAGATGATCTTGCTGTTGCCGACGGCTTCCGCCACCTGGATGTAGCCGGTGTTGGAGGAGTATGCCGTCGCCTGCTTAAGCGTGATGTTGCCATAGCTATGGTTGGCGTAGTTTTGAACCTCGGTCGTGGTGCCCTTGGCCTTGAGCGGCGAGTTGCAGTTGAGGGTGACGTTGGGGTTCATGCCGTTTTGGATGGCAGTTGCCAGCGTAAAGGCCTTAAAGGTGGAGCCGACGGGACGCTTGGCCGTGGCATGGTTTACGTGGTTCTCGTCGGCGTTGTAGTCGTAGCCGCCCACCATGCACTTGATGTAGCCGGTCTTGGGGTCGACGACGACCATGCCCATGTCCAGGCCGTCGAGTGAGAGCGTGTCGAGCTGCTCGCGGACGGCATTCTCCGCTACCTGCTGCATCGTGGGGTCGATGGTGGTCTTGACGGTCAGGCCGCCCTTAAAGAGCACGTCGGTCGAGAACTCCTGCTCCAGCAGCTGCTTAACATAGGCGACAAAGTAGGGCTGCGAGTATACGTCGACGCCGCTGCCCGAAATCTCGGTCACGTTGAGGGTGATGGGCTCTGCCTGCGCGGCGTCGTGCTCCTCCTGGGTGATGTGGCCCAGGCGCAGCATGTTGTCGAGGACCTTGTTGCGACGGGACAGCGCCAGGTCGGGGTTGACCGTGGGGTCGTACTGCGAGGGCGAGTTGGGAAGGCCGATGAGCAGCGCGGCCTCGCTCAGGGTGAGGTCGGCGGCGCTCTTGGACAGATAGGTCTCGGCTGCGGCCTCGATGCCGTAGGCGCCGTGGCCGTAATAGATGGTGTTGAGGTACATCATGAGGATCTCGTCTTTGGAGTACATGTCCTCCATCTTGACGGCGATGTAGGCCTCGCGCACCTTACGCTCGATGGTCGAGTCGAACTGCTCCTCCTGCAGGATGGTGTTGCGCACCAGCTGCTGGGTGATAGTCGAGGCGCCTTCGTGTCCGCCGCCGAGGGTTGCCACCGCAGCACGCGCGATACCCCACAGGTCGATACCGCCGTGCTCGTAGAAGCGCTCGTCCTCGACGTCAACGGTGCCCTGCAGCACGTAGGGGGAGACCTCGTCCTTGGTGATGGACTTGCGGTTTTGCGTGTAGAAGCTCGCGATCTTGTTGCCGTTGCAGTCGACGATCTCGGTGGGCTCGCTCACCAGATACGCGTTGGCGTCGGTGTAGTCGGGCAGATCGGACAGCCAGCGGTTGACGTTGCCGACCATGCCGATGCCAAATGCCACGCCCGCAATCAGCAGAAAGCCCAAAAACGAGAGCAGGATTATGGGCAGAGCATGCGTCTTTGAACGGCTGCGTCCCTGTCGTTGGCGAGGACCCATATATTGACCTCCAGGTATGTCGTGCCGGACGGTGGATGTGCCGTCGGGGCAGGATGGACATAAGTTATTACACGATAAACCAAACGGGGCGCGCGAGGCCTCGTGTATGCTGGAAGACGGCATTTTTCAAAGTGAATGCATACCTTGGTAAGGAGTTTGTCGATGGCGATTCGGACGATGGGGCCGAGCGGACAATACGAGACTGGATTGGATGCTGCCGGTGCGGCGCTGCCCGAGCTGCTGGCGCCGGCGGGCGGGCTCGACCAGATACTTGCGGCCATCGCCGCGGGCGCCGATGCCATCTATGCGGGGTTGGGCGGCTTTAACGCCCGTGTGAGCGCCCATGGCTTTACGGATGACGAGTTTGCGCGCGGCTGCGCCGTGGCGCATGCCCATGGCGTGCGCGTGTACGTGACGCTCAACGTGTTCGTGTTTGACGATGAGCTGTCCGATGCGGTGGCGCTGGGAGCTCATGCACTGGAGCTGGGCGCCGATGCTCTGATTGTGGCCGATGCCGGGTTGGCCTGCGCGCTGAGCGCGGCGATTCCCGGGGTCGAGATTCACCTGTCTACGCAGGCGGGCGTTCATAGCGAAGGCGCCGTGCGGCTTGCCGCCGATGAGCTGGGGGTCGAGCGTGTGACGACGGCGCGCGAGCTGACGGTCGACGAGATTGCGGCGCTATGTGCCACGGGCGTGCCCATCGAGGTATTCTGCCACGGTGCGATTTGCATCGGTTATTCTGGGGCGTGCGAGTTCTCGGCCCTGCGGCGTGGACGCTCGGCGATGCGCGGCGACTGCACGCAGCCGTGCCGTCTGGCGTACGACCTGGTGGACGAGGCGGGGCAGAGCGTTGTCGCCGTCGAGGGAGATCGCCTGCTGTGCCCGCGTGACTATCTGGGTATTGCGCATCTGCCCGAGCTTGTAGATGCCGGCGTGGCGTCGCTCAAGATCGAGGGGCGCATGAAGAACCCCGATTACGTATTCAACGTGGTGCGGGTGTGGCGCCGGGCACTCGATATGCTGCGCGACGGCGCGTGGGACCCCGATGTCGTGGAAGAGCTTGAACGCGAGCTGGGAAGGTCGTTTAACCGTGGGTTTACCGATGCGTACCTGCGAGGGCGTTCGGGTGCCGAGCTGATGAGCTTTGAGCGCGCAATTAACCAGGGCGTGCGCGTGGGGCGTTTGGTCGCTGTGGGCCACGAAGAGGTGACCGTTGAGCTCGACGCCGCCGTGGCGGCGGGTGACACGCTCGAGATTCGGTTCTATCCGGGTGTCGACGCGCGTCCCGATGTGCCCAAGCGCTGGCCGCAGGTGCCCTGCCCGGTGGATGCCGCAGCGGGGAAGCGCGTCGTCGTGCATTGCAAGCGTAAGGTGGACGCGGGCTGCGAGGTGTACCTGATTCGCAGCGCCGGCGTGTTGGATCAGACGGCGGCGGTGTTGGAGCGCATGCGGGCCGAGGCGGATGCGATTGCGCCCGTTGCGCGTGCCGTTGAAGTGCTGCCCTTTGAGGGCGTTGCGGTGGATGGCGGTGCATCGACGGAGTTGGTGGAGTGCGCGGTTCCCACTCGCATGGTTTTTGCTTGGCAGCTGATGGATGCCGACCCGTGCGGAGAACTCGATTTGTCCGACGCCGTTGTGGTGCTTGACGAGGTGTGCCGCGCGAGTGACGCTGACTGGACCCGCTCACTGATGCAGCGTGCCGGGCGCGTCGTCTGCCGCAACCTGGGACAGGTGGTGATCGCTCGCGAGCTGGGCGTGACGTTTGACGTGG
>CAJMRR010000180.1 GCA_905215835.1 uncultured bacterium
TACGACTACGTCCCGCTCGATGCTTACGGTGCCGCGCCCGTGGAGGTCGTCGACGACCTGCCGCCGATCGACGTGCCTGATGGTATGGGCGCTGTGCCTGTGGCTGATGATTCGAGCGCACCGGCTGCGGCGGCGCCGATGGTTCTTACCGATCTTGAGCGCAAGTCCTTGGCAGGGGAGCGCGAACTGTTGACCATGCTCACGAGCTACCCCGACCTGTTCCGCACGTATGCCGACCGCATCTGCTCCATCGAGTGGGTTGACCCACGTCACGAGTCCATCGCATGGGCCGTTCTGGCAACGCCGCCGGGAACCGATCCTGCAGCCTGCATGGATGCGGCGCGCTCGGTGTGTCCCGAGGCGGCAACGCTTGTGAGTGCCGGGCGCATCTCGGCTACGAGCAAGCACCCCACCGAGACGAACATCGTGTTTATGCTCGATACGCTCGAGCTCTACACCATCAAGCGTCGCATGCGTGCCGCACAGGCCAAGCTGCGCCAGGACCGTTCGCTTGATGATGAGGCCCGTCGTGCGCTGACCGTGCAGGCCGCGCAGGACTCGCAGCGTCAGCGCGAACTGCAAAAGTCAATCGGCGGCGTGGCGGACCCGTTCCGTTTGATTGGCCTGGAGGCCGCAGGCACCGAACAAGCCTAGATGTTGTGGTCAACCAGCGTATTCTCGCCTATATCCAGCCCTCTTTTTGGGTATAGACGTCAATGTGTGTGCTAAAGTATTGAGTCCTGTGGACTATGAAGGGAGAATCTGTGCCAAAAAAGACTGAGAGCACGGGTACTGGGCTGGAATCCTACGTTGCAAAGCTTATGGGCAACGGCTCAAACAGGACTTCGGTAACCGAGGACGAGATTCAGGTCGCCCTGAAGGATATCGATGTTTCTGACGAGCAGCTCACCGCGGTGTATTCCGCGCTGCGCAACAGCGGCATCCAGATTATCTCCGCGAGCGGTAACGACGACGCCCCCATGGACGTCGACGATGACGATAACAATACCGATACCGACGATTTCGATGACGACGACGAGCACGATTCCGGCTCGCTCGACGATCACGAGCTCAAGATGGCCCGTCAGGCCGACGCCGAGATGGGTTCTTCCAAGAGCAAGAAGAAGCGCACCGTGCGCACGTCCCGTTCGCGTTCGCGCGTGCGCGGCATCGACGCCTCCACGGTGATGCTGACCGGCGACCCGGTCCGTATGTACCTCAAGGAGATCGGCAAGGTCGACCTGCTGACCGCCTCCGAAGAGGTCGATCTGGCCATGAAGATCGAGGCCGGTCTCGAGGCCACTGAGAAGCTCGAGGCTGCCGATGCTGGTGAGCTCGAACTCACGCGTGCCGAGATGCGTCGTCTTACGCGTATTGAGAACGTGGGCCTCGAAGCCAAGCAGGCGCTCATCAGCGCAAACCTTCGTCTGGTCGTCTCCATCGCCAAGCGTTATGTCGGTCGCGGCATGCTGTTCCTGGACCTGATCCAGGAGGGCAACCTCGGTCTGATTCGCGCCGTCGAGAAGTTCGACTACCAGAAGGGCTTTAAGTTCTCCACGTACGCCACGTGGTGGATCCGTCAGGCCATCACGCGCGCTATCGCCGACCAGGCCCGTACCATCCGTATTCCCGTGCACATGGTCGAGACCATCAACAAACTCGTCCGCGTGCAGCGCCAGCTTCTCCAGGACCTGGGTCGCGACCCGACCCCCGAGGAGATCGGTGCCGAGATGGACATGAGCGCCGACCGCGTCCGCGAGATCCAGAAGATCTCGCAGGAGCCCGTGTCGCTCGAGACCCCCATCGGCGAGGAAGAGGATTCCCAACTGGGCGACTTTATCGAGGACTCCCAGGCCATCGTTCCGCCCGATGCCGCCAGCTTCTCCATGCTGCAGGAGCAGCTCACCCAGGTGCTCGACTCGCTTGCCGATCGTGAGCGCAAGGTTATCGAGCTGCGCTTTGGCCTTGTCGACGGACATCCCCGTACGCTCGAGGAAGTCGGCCGCGAGTTTGGCGTTACGCGCGAGCGTATCCGCCAGATCGAGTCCAAGACCCTGGCCAAGCTTCGCCACCCGAGCCGTTCGAGCAAGCTGAAGGATTATATCGAGAGCTAGTCAAGCAAGAAGCGCCCTCAAGCACATCCGCTTGAGGGCGCTTTCATGTAGTCGTTGGGGACGTTCTTGAATGACTAGTCGTTTAAGAACGTCCCCAATGACTAGGTCGGAAAATTTCTT
Source organism: uncultured bacterium (assembly GCA_905215835.1). GTDB lineage: Bacteria > Actinomycetota > Coriobacteriia > Coriobacteriales > Coriobacteriaceae > Collinsella. The sequence continues at coordinate 2,235 of CAJMRR010000180.1, forward strand.
AAAAAAGTTCTTGCCCTAAGCTGATTCGTCCGTATAATAAACTTCGTTGCTTGAGAGCACGCACCTATTCCTCGGTAGCTCAATGGTAGAGCACGCGGCTGTTAACCGCGCTGTTGTAGGTTCGAGTCCTACCCGGGGAGCCAGAATTTTCCAGCCCTTTCCGTTGGGCTTTAAATTCCTCGGTAGCTCAATGGTAGAGCACGCGGCTGTTAACCGCGCTGTTGTAGGTTCGAGTCCTACCCGGGGAGCCAGGTTGTAAAACCCGTCGCTTATGCGGCGGGTTTTTTCATGCCGCAATCGCCGTTCGCGAACGTTACCATATCAACATTTCGTGTCGAGGATGTAATCCCGAGGCCCGCCACCTCAACATGGCGCGGTCGTTGTAGAATATTGCAATGATTGCTCCCACGACATGGTGCCGCGAGCACCAAGAAAAGGAGATTCTTGTGTCTGAGACCATTAACGGCAGCCTGAGCGTCTCGAACGACGTTATTGCCGATATTGCCGGTTATGCCGCGATGACGTGCTATGGCGTTGTCGGTATGGCTGAGCAGCTCCAGGGCGCCGAGAGCGTGCGCCTGCTTGCCGGTCAGCGCCTCCGCAAGGGTGTGCTTGTCTCTGCCGACGAGAACGGCCTTACGGTCGATCTTCACGTCGTGCTCGAGAACGGCGTCAACATGAAGTCCGTCTGCCACAATCTTTCGAGCTCCGTTGCCTTCACTCTGCAGGAGATCGCCCAGATCGATCCCGCCAGCCTTAAGATCGGCATCCACATCGACGCGCTCAAGAGCCGTCTGAACTAGCATCCGAAAACGGAGATTCAAATACCCATGATTGCAAAGACCATTCGCACCTGTTTTCCGATCGCTGCGGCTGCCGTTTCCGACAAGGCCGAGGAGATCAATAAGCTCAACGTCTTCCCCGTACCCGACGGCGACACCGGCACCAACATGTAGCTCACG
>CAJMRR010000181.1 GCA_905215835.1 uncultured bacterium
CTATTAGCGGCTAAAATCGCCCGGCGCTAACATCGGGATACAATGTCAATAGGAAACGACGCATCCCGCGTAAGTGTACGAGAGCGCGGGTAGCCTAGTTTTCAGCTTTAGTTAAATGCCCGGGATCCGACCCCCGGGCATTCTTATTTGCGCTTGTTGCGGCGCAAATGCCTTCTACCGTCCGCACCGCGCGTGCGCCTACGGACCTTAAACCGAACCTCATACGAGTCAAGAAACGCGATGACGAACGAGCCCGCATCGGACGATGGAGGCTGCCTGCGTTGTCCAAAAAGAACGGGGCAAACTCCAGTGTGGAGTCTGCCCCGAAAAGAGAATGGCAAAGCAAGAACGTGGATGGACGAGAAAAGTGTCCGCAAGTCTCATGGCCATCACATCCCACCTGCCAAAGGGATGGATGAGCGAGCGTTACTCCTGCTCGGACTCCTCAGCCTGCTTACGGCTGCGGATGAGGTGCGCCACGCCAATGCACAGCACCGCGCCACCAGCGATCCAAGTGAAGGTCACGCCATTAAGGCCGGTGAGGGGGAGGCCGACATGCTTGGTATCGCCAACGGTGATGTTGAAGGTACCGTCGCCGTTTGTAGCTGTGCCAGCCTTGGCTTCGAGCTTGTTGTCGTCCTTCGCATCGTTCGGCGTGCCGATGATGACCTGGTCTTTCTGACTGGTATTAATCTCATACTTGGCTCCAACCGGGCTTTTGCCTGAAGCCTCGCTGTCCCTGTTTGGCGTAATCGTGAAATCGAAGGGCTGCACTTTATCGTAATTAGCGGGAGCGTCCGTCTCCACAACCGTATAGGTTCCCGCACCAAGGCCCTTGATAGTAATAGCACCGTTGGTGACGGAAAGCTTGCACTCAGCGTCTACGAGGGTTCCATCGGACTTAACGTATCTCCCCACCAAGTTGGAATCCGCCGCTGACTTCACCTTGATAGTAAATTTAATATTCGAATCCTTAAGCGCCTCCTCGGTGCCAAGGTCAACCTTATTAAGCTTGAGACCATAGGTGTAGGTCTTGACCTCATCGGGCACCGTCGTGCCGGTGTCGGTGGTCATAGGGTTGTTTGAGTACGTAAGCGTAGCGGTGTTGGTGTTGCCTGCGTTGCCTCCAATGGCGGCCTCGCTATTGATCTTTGCCTTATAGGAGACGACAATGCAGGATTGCGAGGTAACACCCGCCACACTCTTAAGATTGCTGCAGGTCCAAGTCGTCGTCTTGTTGCCGTTCGCATCCGCATCACCGCTATCCGGCGTAAACGAGTTCGTGATGTTCGACATCGGATTCTCGTGCTTAAGATCTTTCTGCGCAGCATCCTTGCTTGCATACAAATACACCTGAGCACCATCCTGCAGCGTCAGGCCCTTGGAAATTTGATCGGAGAACCGATAGTAATACGTATCGTACGTGTCATAGTTGTCAGCGATAGTACCGTAGAGGTTGAACGTTACGTCCTGCCCAACATGGGAGTCGCTCGCATCGAGCTCATTATCGCCCTCGGCGCTCACGATTTTCTTATCGACGGCAGGGACGCTCTTCTTGGGAGTCACCACTTTATTATTCGTGCCATCAACGACCGCATATACAGGCGAGGTAAAAACGTCCTTCGATTTGGTATTCGAACCTTCCGCAACGCTATTGGTCAGGAAAAGCCAGTAACCAGCGGTAAGACCAGAAAGGGACGCGCTACCCGCAGCCGTCGTATGCCAGCCACCGCTGTTCTTCAGATCGGCAGCAATCTTGTTCAGAACGTGGCCGCTGCTGATTCTAGTATTTTCGTCGGTCTTCTCGGTGCCTGCGTTGTGTTTGTTCAGCCAATCAGCGGCATCCTGCGCGTTATTGCTAATGTAGGATTCATCCTTTTCCTTGATGGCGTTTACGACAGCAGTTTGGACGTCGGTGCTGGCCCACGCGATGTTGCTCACAGTCGTGCCCCCGGCGGTCGTCGTAACCGTAGCCGTAAAGATTTGAATGCCCTTATAGGTCGTGGACGCTTCATAATCAGGATCGTTGAACGTCACAGTTGAGCCGCTCTCAGCCGCAAACGCCATGGTCACCGGGGCCATCACGCCGCCGAAGCTCAACGCTGCTGTGAGGCCGGCGGTTACTGCCAGGCGTGCGATGTTCTTGCTCATGCTCATCTTCTTTTCCTCTGCTTTCTGCTCGGATTCCATTTGATCTAAATCTGTCTGTCTGTGTCTTAGCATCTGCTTCGTTACGTCTAGCCCCGCTCTCTGTGGGGCTGCCAGCTACTTTTTATGGCTGCCACCTCCCCGCTTGACCAGGAGCGCGACCACGATGAGCGCGGCTCCGGCGACCGCTGCGGCGGCCGCGGCGTACATTGCCATATCGCCAGTCGAGGGCATAAAGCCTCCGGTGGTAATGCTAGGGGGTGTGCCGGTGGGCGTGTTGATGAGCGACGCCTCCAGGCTGCCCGTCGACCCGTCCGCGCTGTCGGCGCGCAGGGGCGACTCGGCCGTGATGGTGAGCTTGGGCTTGGCGGCGGCCACCTGGTCGACGTCCAGACCCTCGGCCTTGACCGTCACGGAGCGCATACCCTCAAAGGCGGTGTAGCCCTTGGGCGCCTTGAGCTCGCGGACCTCCAGCTTGCCCGAGTCCACGCCCGAGACGGTCACGCGGCCGTCCTCGCCCGTGGTGACGGTGGCCTTGCCCTCCGCATCCCACGTGCCGTCGGCCGCCAGTGTGCGACCGCGGTCGTCGGCGATGCTCAGGACCGCCCCAGCAAGCGGCTTGTCGCCGTCGCTGCCGCGCTTGGTGAGCGCGAGATCCCAGGTGTAGGCGCACGCATCGTCGCTCGGCGTGTGGGTGAAGCCGGCGTCGCCGGACTGGTCGGCAAAGGGAGAGCGCGGGTAGCGCAGGTAGACCTCGTTGGGGTTGCCCTTCGCAATGCCGTGGCTGCACGCGCCGTTGAGCGGCGCATTGTACACGGCGACCACGCGGGCGCCCGCAGTGAAGGCGTCGGCCCCGCCGAGCGCGGCGATGAGGTCGCCGGTGCGCACGGCGAAGGTCTTGCCGTCGACCGAGACCCCGCACTGGGCCGTGATATCGGTCCAGCCCTTCGCGGGTTCGGTGCCGGCGCAGCCGTCCTTGCCGGTCGAGACGGCGTCAAAGCCGCCGTCCGCGC
>CAJMRR010000182.1 GCA_905215835.1 uncultured bacterium
CGTGGGCGGCTGCTGCTTACGCGAGCGCTTGGTCACCGCGGCAACGGTCGCCGTCGCGACACCGTCGACATGGCCGTACGCCGTCTCGGCAGCATCCTTGTCGGTAAAACGCGCCGTCTTGTGTGCAATCTTAAAGCGGTCGTCCTCGGCGGCGCCCTGCGCGGCACCCATGCCGCGAATCTGCCAATAGTCCTCGGGCACAAACGCCATGCGCTCGCGCTCGCGCTCGACCACCAGGGCGAGCGTCGGCGTCTGCACGCGGCCGTTGCCAAAGCCGCCGAACTTGGCGAGCGTCAGATAGCGCGTGAGCACCGCGCCCCAAATGAGGTCGATGTGCTGGCGGCTCTCGCCGGCGTCGGCCAGGTTCTGGTCGAGCGAGACGAGATTATCGAAGGCCTGCGTGATCTCGGCCTTGGTAAACGAAGAATACTGGGCGCGGGCGACCGGCAGGTCGGGCGCAACCTCGCGCACCTTGTTGAGGGCGTCCGAACCGATCAGCTCGCCCTCGCGATCGAAGTCCGTAGCGATGATGACGCTGTCGGACTTCTTGGCAAGGTTCTTGAGCGAGCGAATGAGCTCTTTCTCGGCCGGCAACTTAATGACAGGCGCCCAGGTGAGATACGGCAGGCTCTCGAGCTTCCAGCCCTTGATTGAGATGCCGTCGGCAAGAAACGGCTTGCGCTTGGTGTCGTAGGGCGGACGTGCCAGGCCATCGGGTATGTCGGCCGGCAGCATCTCGCCGTCCTCGGTGACCGAATACCAGCCCAGCTTTTTATTGAACAGCACGCTGTCACAAAAATCGGGCGCGAGGATGTGACCGGCAAGGCCAATCGTCACGCACTCCTCGCCCTTCCACTCAAAACGGTAGATGGCGGTGTTGTACACCTTGTCCTTTTTGGGCTTACCCGTGGACAGACGCTCGGCAATCTGACGCGCGGCGTCGTTTTTCTCGGCGATGATGAGCTTCAAAAGAGGCTCCTATCTCGTATCTCTGCGGCTACGCCCGCCCGTATGGCGGCCGACTTACGCCCTTGCTTGCTCAATCTGCCCGATGAGCCAATCGCACCAGGCATCCATGCCCTCGCCCTTGCGCGCGCTCACGGCAAACCGCGGCGCCTGCGGATTGAGGTCATCGAGTGTCTTAGTATACCTATCCATGTCAAAATCGAAAGCCGGGGCCACATCGACCTTGTTGAGCAGCTGTGCGCCGGCGTGCTGGAAGATGCCAGGGTACTTGATGGGCTTGTCGTCGCCCTCGGGCACCGAGAGGATCATGATGGACAGGTTCTCGCCCAGGTCAAAGTCGACCGGACAGACCAAGTTGCCCACGTTTTCGATAAAGATGACGTCGATGTTTTCCAGACCCACAGCCTGGTCGAAGGCGTCGACGGCCTCCATGATCATGTTGCCCTCGAGGTGGCACAGGCCGCCCGTGTTGATCTGAATGGCGGGCATGCCGGCTTCCTTCATGGTGATGGCGTCGACATCCGAGGCGATATCGCCCTCGATGACGGCACAGCGCAGGCCGGCCTTGTCGCGTAGGCGCTCGTTGGTGCCCAAAATCGTGGTTGTCTTACCCGAGCCGGGGCTCGACAGCACATTGATCACATAGGTGTTTGTCTCATGAAATCGCTGACGCAGCTGATCTGCCAGGCGCTCATTGCGCGACAGAATCGGCGATGCGATATCAATCGTTTTCTCGGCCATACTTAGCGCTCCTTACTTTAGCCCCTTTGTACCCCATCCCCAGGTGGCTAGCGGGCTAATCGTCGGGGGTTTCGATTTCGATACTTGCGATGTCGAGCTCGCGGCCGTGCAGCAGGCGCACGTTGGCGCCGCCGCAGTGAGGGCAGCGACAGTGAAAGCGATCATGCTCGAAAACCTCGCCGCAGTCCAGGCACTCGCTTTGTGGATGGACTTCCTCCACGGCAAGCTTGCAGCCTTGCGTGAGCGGATCCTCGTCGCGAAACGTCTCCCACGCAAAGTCGAGCGCCTCGCGCACGACTTCGGTCATATCCCCGATACGCAGCGTTACCAAAACGGCGCGCGAGGCCCCCGCCCCACGCGCCGCGCGAATCACTGTATCGAGTATGCCGTTGACAATGCCAACCTCGTGCATACCGATTTACTCCTCGTCGCCCTCATCGTCCGAGAACAAGTCCAGACGACTCACGAACAAGCCCTCCTTGCCCTCGCGCGCGGTAATGACCACTCGGGCGATGGCAAGCGAAATCTCGTAGAGCGAGAGCAGGGCGCCGTACATGAGGCCCAGCGTAACGGGCGAGCCGTCGGGCGTAATCACAGCCGATCCCACAAGCAGGCCTACGTACACGTAGCGCCAGGCGCTGCGGAAGGCCGCGTAGGACACGATGTGGAAAACGGACAGGTAGAAGATGATGAGCGGCAGCTCAAACGCCACACCAAAGCCGATCATAAAGAGCAGCTCCATGTTGACGTAGTTCTCCAGATCGGGCAGCGCCGTAGCAACGGCCGAGGTCTCGCCGATAAGCCACTCAAAGCCCGCGGGGATGATGATGAAGTAGCAAAAGATTGCGCCCAGGAAGAACAGCACCGTCGAGGCGAGCACCGTGGGCACGACCCATTTGCGCTCGTTGGGACGCAGTGCCGGCAGGAAAAATGCCAGAATCTGCCAGATGATCATGGGCGTGCACATGACCACGGCCATCTTGATGGCCAGCGAGAAGCGCAGGCCAAAGCCGCCGAGCGTGGTGGTGATGTAGAACTTACCGTCCGGCACAAAGGAGCGGATGGGGTCTTCCAAGATGTCGAGCACCACAGGCGTGGCGAAATACAGCACGATAGCGGCGGCAAACACCGACACGACCACGATGGTCAGGCGGCGACGAAGCTCTCCCAGGTGATCGAAGAGCGGCATTCGCGCAGGTCCGATAGGCATTACTCATCGCCTCCCTTAGGGGCATCGGCGGCAGCGGCGTCGTCCTCGGCCTCGAGCTCGCGAGCGAGCTGGTCGACGACGGCCTTGCGCTTGCGGGGACGACGGGCGTAGAGGTCAGCCGTCGTGGGCTCTGCCGGCTCGGGCTCGGGCTCCGGCTCTGCAGCAGGCTCGGGCTCGACGACAGGCTCGACGGCAGCGGCAG
>CAJMRR010000183.1 GCA_905215835.1 uncultured bacterium
GTTCATCGCGAGTTCCGCACGCAAAGAAGGCCACTTAATGTGGCCTTCGTCTTGCGCAGGACTGTAGAGCAGGGAACTTCGTGCCCCGACGCCCGGGAGGACGTTTCATTTAGAAAGATGGACCGACCGCCGTCAGCGATGGGAGCTACTCCCCCAGCACGGCCTTTTTGGCGGCTGCAGCCATGTTGTCCAGATCTTCCTTGGTGGGGTGATCCTTTGCGGCGACCCAGTTATCGAGCAGCATCTTAAAGCGGACATTGTCGGGATCTTGCTCGAGCATGGCCTCGTAGCGCTGCTTGACCGCGGGACCCATCTTGCCCTGGCACATTGCCCAACCCACAAGCTCGGCATCCTCGGCCAAATTGGAGGTCACGCGATTGATAATCTGCTGATAATAGCTCTGGTCGGCGCCAAAACCGCAGGTACCAAAGAGGAAAACGCGCTTGCCGTGCAGAGCGGAGAGCAGCGCGGCAACCGAAGGCGTGCACGCGCCCTTGTCGCACCAAAAACCGACGAGCACCGTGTCGGCCGCGCAGGCGCCCTGCGCCTCGAGCGCAACCTGATCTGCATCCGCATCGTCGCTCAACGCCGCGGCATGGACAAACTCAACGCCCGCAGCCTGCAGAGCGCGCTTGATCGCGCCCGAAACCATCCTGGTATTACCGCTCTTGCTGTTAACCACCAAAGAGCACGTCATAGTCACGTTGCCTCGTTTCCCCCAAAACTAAAGCCACTAATGCAATTTATTAGATGAATATCTTAGTACTAACAACGCAGATGTAAACCATCTGCCGCTAATCGGTAGCCCCTACTGGGCAAACTGGCTGCGGTAGAGTTCGGCGTAGAAGCCGTCTGCCGCCAGCAGCTCGTCGTGTGTGCCCCGCTCGATAATCTGGCCGTCGCGCATCACCAGGATGCAGTCGGCGTTGCGAATCGTGCTCAGGCGATGCGCCACCACAAAGCTCGTGCGGCCGGCCATGAGCTCGTCGAATGCCGCCTGCACCTGCAGCTCGGTGCGAGTATCGATGCTCGACGTTGCCTCGTCCAGCAGCAGAATCGCCGGGTCGGTGAGCATGACACGCGCGATGCACAGCAGCTGTTTTTGACCCTGGCTAAACGTGCCGCCGTCCTCGCCGATGACTGTATCGTAGCCGCCTGGCAGCTGCACGATAAACTTGTGTGCGTGCGCGCGCTTGGCCGCCTCGATAACCTGTTCGCGCGTGGCGTCTGGACAGCCGTAAGCGATGTTTTCCGCCACCGTGCCCTCGAACAGCCAAGTGTCCTGCAGCACCATGCCAAAGGCACGGCGAAGGCTTGCGCGCGTGTAGTCACGCGAAGACCTGCCATCGACCATGATGCGTCCGGCATCGATATCGTAAAAGCGCAGCAGCAGGTTGATGAGCGTTGTCTTGCCGCAGCCCGTGGGGCCGACCAGGGCAAAGCGCATGCCGGGCTTGGCCTCGATGCAGATGTCCTGCAGCAGCTTGCGGTCGGTCACATAGCTAAAGTCCACGTGTTCAAAAGTCACCTCGCCCTGCGGGGCGGCAAGCTCTACAGCGTCCGACGCGTCGGGCTCCTGCTCGCGCGCATCGAGCAGCGCAAACATGCGGCGCGCCGAGGCGTACGCGGTCTGGATCTGCGTAATGACGTTGGTGACCTCGTTGAACGGCTTGGTGTACTGGTTGGCGTAGGACAGGAAGATCTGCACGCCGCCCACCGTAAGCGCCGCGGGCACGCCCGTGATCACGCCCACGCAGCCGATCACAGCGACCACGGCATAGATGATGTTATTGATAAAGCGCGTACCGGGGTTGGAAAGCGAGCCCATAAACTGCGCGCGCTCCCCTGCCGTATAGAGTTCGGCGTTGAGCGCGTCGAAGCGCTGCTGAGCGTTGGGGCCATAGGCAAAGGCGTCGACAAGCTTCTGCTCGCCTACGTACTCCTCGATATGACCACCGAGCTGCCCTTGAATACGCTGCTGTGCCGTAAAGCTTTTGTTGGAAAGCTTGGCAATAGCACCGGCTGCAAAAATGGAAAGCGGCGTGACGAGTACCACCACGAGCGTCATGGTCAGGTTGATGGAAAGCATAAACGCGAGCGTGCCCACGATGGTGATAACACCGGTGAAAAGCTGGGTAAAGCCCTGCAGCAGACCGTCGCCCACCTGGTCGACGTCGTTGACCACGCGGCTCATAAGGTCGCCGTGGGCATGGCTGTCGATAAAGCCGAGCGGCATGCGGCTGAGCTTGTAGCTCGCCTCCACGCGCATGTCGCGCACCGTCTCGTAGGACAGGCGGTTGACGCAGTAGCCCTGCAGCCACTGGAAGGACGCAGCACCTACGACGACAATCGCGAGCTTGGTAACGAGCGGCAGCAGCGCATCGAAATCCACCTGCCCGGCGGCGACGATAAGGTCGATGCCCTCGCCGATGAGGATGGGCGTATAGAGTTGCAAGATCACCGAGATTGCGGCGCTCACAAACGATGCCGTAAACGAGACGCGGTGCGGGCGAACATAGCCCAGCAGGCGGCGGGTCACCGCACCCACGGGATAGCGCTCGGGGTCGCCAGGCTGGCGCGGGCCGTCGTCCAGGTCGTTGAGGTTATCGTTGCCGGACACGTTGGCCGTCATCGTGGCGACCGAACCGGAAGAAGTATACGGATTCATTTAGCAGCCCTCCTTTGCGCAGACGGATGCAGGGGCGGTCTGGGCGCCTGGGGCGCACGCGGCGCCTGGGGCGAGCGCGGGCGTCGTGCTCCCCTGCTGGCCCTCGAGCTCCTCGCGGCGAAGCTGTGACTGGCAGATCTCTCGGTAGAGCCGGCAGCTTGTATACAGCTCGTCATGCATGCCAAGGCCCGCAACCGAGCCGTGATCGAGCACGCAGATCATGTCGGCGTCGCGCACGGTCGAGACGCGCTGGCTTACGATCACCGTCGTGAGCGGCAGCCCGCCCTCGGCGGCACCGCGCACGCTGCGCTCGCGAATGGCATGGCGAAGCGCCGCGTCGGTCTTAAAGTCGAGCGCCGAGGCGGAGTCATCCATGATCAGGACCTGTGGCGAGCCCACCAGGGCGCGCGCGATGGTCAGGCGCTGG
>CAJMRR010000184.1 GCA_905215835.1 uncultured bacterium
AGCATAGGGCGGGTCGAGCAGGACCAGATCAAAGGGGCCGCCCGGTACACGACCGCGCGAGGCACTCGCCAGCATGTCGCCCGTGACCACGCGCCAACGCGCACGGTCACGGCAGAGCGACTCGATATTCTTGGTAATGAGCCGCGCGGCGTTACGATCGATCTCAAACGTCGTGAGCGAGCGGGCCCCACGAGAGAGCATCTCTAACCCTAAGGCACCGGAGCCGCCAAAGGCGTCCAGCACACGAACCTCGTCCAAATCGAAATCGAATGCCGACATGACCATAGATGCGCACGCCTCGCGCACGCGATCAGTCGTGGGGCGGGTGACATCGCGACCACGGGGCTCCTCGATCTTACGACCGCGCCATTCGCCGCCGATGATTCTCATCCTCCGCTGACCTCCTTAAAGATATGTCGATAACGCATGGCGACCGCGTCGCGCAAGGGACGCGTCGCCACAGAGTCAAGGTTGCAAGCATACCGCAAGAGCTCGACCGCGTCCAAATGGGCCCACTCGATCAGCTCCTCGTCGGCATCCAGGTCGACAAAGCGCAGGGTCACACCACCATGCTGGCGATAACCCAGGATCTCGCCTTCATGGCGCAGGCGCAGGTCCATCTGGGCGAGCGTAAAGCCGTCCGAGGTCTTTTCGAGCGACTGGAGACGGTCTTGTGCCGCCGATGCGCCGCCGTTGCCCTTGGAGTGCGTCATGACCAGGCACGTGCCCGACACGCTGCCACGGCCCACGCGACCGCGCAGCTGGTGCAGGGCAGCCAAACCAAAGCGCTCGCCGTTCTCGATGACCATGACGGTGGCGTTAGGCACGTCGACGCCCACCTCGACCACCGTAGTCGAGACGAGCACGTCAATCTCGCCACGCTTGAAGGCATCGATGACCCGATCCTTCTCCCCCGCCGGCATGCGGCCGTGAAGGCGTTCGATGGCAAGCCCCGGCAACGCCAGGCGCAGGCGGTCGAGCTCGGTTGCCGTATCGTGCAGCGGCACGGGGACGGTTACGCGGCCCTCATCGTCGCGGGCAATACCGGGCACGTCTTCCAGCTCATCGGCCGAATCACTCGGCTCCACGAGCGGGCAAATCACGTAGGCCTGCTGACCCTTTTCATGCGCCTCGCGGATGGCTCCATAGGCGAGGTCACGGCTCGACTCGGTGAGTACGCTTGTCGTCACGCCAGCGCCAGGGACGGGCCGATGGCGGATGATGCTCGTGTCCAGATCGCCGTAGACCGAAAGCGCCAGCGTACGCGGAATCGGCGTTGCCGTCATAACGAGCAGATCGGCACCGGGGCCCTTCGCGCGCAGGGCGTTGCGTTGGCCGACGCCAAACCGGTGCTGTTCATCGATGACCACGAGCGACAGATGCTTGAACGTAACGTCATCCGAAAGGACCGCATGGGTTCCAAAGAGCACGTCAAGCTCGCCCGATTCCAGCTGTGCATGGATGCGCTCGCGCTCTGCGGCCGGCGTGGCACCCGTCAGAAGCGCCCAGGACATGCCGGTCTGCGAGAGCAGAGGGCCGGTCTTATCGGCATATTGGCGCGCCAGCACGCCCGTGGGCGCCATAACGCAGGCCTGCGTACCGCTATCGGCAGCCACAGCCAGCGCGCAGGCGGCAACGGCGGTCTTACCGGTACCGACATCACCCAACAGCAGGCGGTTCATCACGCGCCCGTCATCGCACATATCGCGCAGGATATCCTGGAACGCGGCCTCCTGCTCGTCGCTCAGCGAAAACGGCAGGGCTTGCTTGAGCGCGGCCAGGCGCTCGCCCGCGGTGTGGGCATAGGGCACCACATCGACCAGGCCGCCGTCGTTGCGCAGGCGCAGCGCCAGCTGCAGGTAGAGGCACTCCTCGTAGGCAAGCCGTGCGCGCGCGATGTCGCGCTCTGCCATACTCGATGGAAAATGGATTGAGCGCAGCGCGCGGGCATTGCTCATCAGGCGACGCTTAACGCGTAAGCGTGCCGGAATGGGATCAAAGGGATTGCCGACGACCTCGATCGCGCCGCTTACGATGCGGCGCATCCACGCCTGGCTCACGCCGTCACTCACGTAATGGACCGGAAGGATGGTGCCCGCAGCACGCCCGTCATCGAGCTTTTCAAAGTGCGGCGAGGCCATCTGCTTAAAGCCGTAGGCAAACTCGACCTTGCCCATCACGGCCAGGCGGTCGCCCTGCTTAAGCTGCTGGGCAATCCAGGGCTGGCGGAAAAAGGCAACCTGCAGCACGCCCGTCTCGTCAACAAGCGAGACCTCGGTCACCTGCATGCGCGGACGCGGCTGCTTTTGGACGATGCGGTCGACCGTGGCGATGATGGTGCACACGGTGCCGATGGGCGCCATCTCGATGGACCACGAACGGGTAAAGTCGAGGTATCGATGAGGGATATGGAGAAGGAGGTCCCCCACCGTCCTAATTCCCAGACGGCGAAGGGCCTCCTCACGTTTACCCGAAACATATTTGAGTCGCGCGATATCCTCGTCGAGCGCATTGCTCTGGGCAAAGCGCTCCGAGACGCGCGGCACGGAGCAGAGCTCGGACATGGGCAGATGCCTACTCGATCGAGAAGATCACGGGATAGAGCGGCTGCTCGCCACGATGGGCGTCAATCTCCAAGTCGGGCTGAGCTTCCTCGATGGCGTCGACGATCTCCTGGAAGACCTCATCGGACAGCTCCTCGCCGGCCAGAATCGTCAGCGCGTCACCCTCCTCTTCCTCCTGCATGCGGTTGATGCAATCGAGCGTGACCTGCTTCACGTCGGAGCCGACCACGTCGATGGAGCCGGCGATGATACCCATGACGTCACCGGAGTGAATCGGAGAGCCGTCAGAGGCGCTGGAATCGCGCACGGCGCGGGTGACCTCGCCATCGCGGACCTCGCTGATGGCGTCGACCATGGCGGCGACGGCGTCCTCGAGCTCGGAATCGGGCAGGACCGCGAACAGCGCGGAGAACGCCTGCGGAACGGTCTTGGTGGGAACGACGGCGACCTTCTTGTCGGTGCAGGCAGAGGCTGCGGCCTC
>CAJMRR010000185.1 GCA_905215835.1 uncultured bacterium
CCGAGCAGCCGTTCCTTATGGCTCCCATGGCGGGCGTGACCGACCCTGCCTACCGCATCATGTGCCGCCGCCGCGGTGCCAACCTTGCCTACAGCGAGATGGTGAGCGTGGCGGGCCTTGCCTATGCCAGCAACAAGACCTGGCGCCTGGTGCTACCGGCCGACGAGGAGCAGCAGATTTGCGTGCAGCTCTTTGGCTCCAAGCCCGATCAGTTTGCGAGCGCCGTCGCCGCCGTCGAGGAGCGTGTGGGCGATCGCCTGTCGCTCATCGATATCAACATGGCCTGTCCTGCCCGAAAGGTTGTCACCAAGGGCGAGGGCTCAGCCCTTATGCGCACGCCCGATTTGGCCGAGAAGATCGTCGAGGCGGCGGTGGGCGCGGCGCATGTGCCCGTGACCGTAAAGATCCGCAAGGGCTTTTATGCCGAGGACCGTAATGCCGCGACGTTTGCCCAGATGCTCGAAGGCGCCGGTGCCGCCGCAGTCGCCGTGCATGGTCGTTGCGCCACGCAGCTCTACACGGGCCAGGCCGATTGGTCGGTCGTCGATGAGGTGGCCCACGCCGTCGAGATTCCCGTTATCGGTTCGGGCGATGTGTTCTCGGCCGAGGACGCTGCTGAGCATCTGCAAGGCTCGAGTGCCAGCGCGGTGTTTATCGCGCGCGGCATCTACGGCAATCCGTGGGTGTTCGGTGATGCTCGCGCCCTTGCGCTCGATGACACACCGGTGCCGGCGCGCAGCTCCGTCGAGCGCCTAGACGCCCTGCGTGAGCACCTAACGCTGACGCATGAGCTCCTGCCGCTCATGTCGCGTGCACGTACGTACGCAAGCTGGTACTTAAAAGGCATGCCCCATGCTGCCGCTTGGCGTGCCCATGTGGTGCGCTGTTCCACATACGAGGAGTTTATGGCGCTGGTCGATGAGATCGAGCGCGATGTGGTGGCCTGCGAGGCCGCACTTGCCGCCGGCGAATCGGTGCCCCCTCATCCGCTGGAGGCTTAAGGGTGGCCGTTACCGCGCTGTACGTGCACGTGCCGTTTTGCGCTCAAAAGTGCCGGTACTGCGACTTTGACTCGCGCAGTTTTGCTCCGTGCGACCTGAGCGCTGCGTTCGATGCCTATTTTGAGCAGTTGTACGCGCGCCTCGATGCTTTTGGCAAAGCTGGGGCCCTTGACCAGATCCGCACTGTCTATGTTGGCGGCGGTACGCCGTCGCTGGCGGGGGAGCGCCTGGTGGAGCTGGCGCGGCGTATTCGTGCGTGGTGCGCCCCCGTTGAGTTTACCTGCGAGGCCAATCCCGAGTCGCTGACCGCCGAGCTTGCCACTGCACTTGTCAAGGTTGGTGTCACACGCGTCTCTTTGGGCGTGCAAACGCTCGATAACACCGAACTTACTGCCATCGGCCGTATTCACGATGCCGATCGGGCGCTCGCTGCCATCTCGACGGTCAAGAACGCTGGGCTTGACGTGTCGTGCGACCTTATGTGCGGACTTCCCGGGCAGACCGCAGTGAGTTGGAAGCGCACGCTCGATGGCGTGCTGGCGGCGGCTCCGCATCATGTGTCGGTCTACCCGCTCACGCTTGAGGAGGGGACGCCCCTTTATCGCATGGCGTGCCGCGACGAGTCGCTCGAGCCCGACGAGGATTTTCAGGCTTCGTGCATGGGCGCGGCGCGTGAACGCCTGGGTGCCGTCGGCTATCACCCGTATGAGGTGGCGAGCTACGCGCTCGACGGCCATGAGTGCGCCCATAACATTGCCTACTGGACCGGACGGGGCTACCTGGGCCTGGGTCGTTCTGCCGCGGGCATGCTCGACGCCGAGGATTTCGACCGTCTTGCGGGTTTGTTCCCCGGCGTGTCTTCTCGAGGCGATGCGTACCGCGTGCGTCTGGTGCAACGTGACGATGACGCGACGGCGTTCGAGGCCGAATATCTCTCGCAGCGCGAGGCCGCGGCCGAAGACCTGATGCTTGCTTGCCGCATGACGCGCGGTGTCGCGTCCGACCTGTTGGTTCGCGCGGTTCGTGTCATCCCAACGGGCGAGCTGGCAGCTGCCTGCGATCGCGCGCTCGAATTGGGTCTTGCCACTTGGGTGCCCGAGACGCTCGGGGTCCATGAGGGACCCTTCACTTCGGCAGATGTCGTCGCGGGCCATGTTCGAGCTCGTCTGGCGCCGACACACCTGGGCTGGCTCGATGGAAATGTTCTGTTCGAGCTGTTTTGGAATCTAGCTTAGGCCGCTCGGGTAGAATTACCGGAATATATACGCTGCTGTGAGCAGGAGGTTGCCGCGCATGGCGACGATGAACGAAAAAGATTACTACGAGATTTTGGGTGTCTCCAAGGACGCCACCTCGCGTGATATTCAAAAGGCCTTCCAGCAAAAGGCCCGCAAGCTCCATCCGGACGTCAACAAAGAGCCGGATGCCGAGGAAAAGTTTAAAGAGGTTTCCGAGGCCTACGCCGTGCTTTCGGATGAGCAAAAACGTGCGCGCTACGACGCCATGCGTTCTGGCAATCCCTTTGCCGGTGCTCCTACGGCTTCGCCCTATGGTGGCAGCTACGCCGGCAGCACGGGTTATGGCAATCCTTTTGAGGGCGGCTTTCCCTTTGGTGGCGCCTGGGGCCAGCAGCGTCGTGGACAGGCTGCCTACAATCCCGAGAACGGCGCCAACGTGGTCGTCGATATCAAACTTGACGCCAAGGAGGCCAAGGGCGGTGCCCGCAAGACCGTCCGCTACACGCGCTTCGATACGTGCGGACATTGCGGCGGCTCGGGTTCTGTCTCCTCCGAGTATGCCCATACCTGCCCAAGCTGTGGCGGCCGCGGCCACATCGACGTCGACCTGTCCTTCCTGTTTGGTGCGGGTACGTTCCAGTCGGTCTGCCCCGAGTGCGGCGGTTCCGGTAAGGTCGTGGCCGACCCCTGCCCCGATTGTGGTGGCAGCGGGCGTACTCGCGCAACCTCC
>CAJMRR010000186.1 GCA_905215835.1 uncultured bacterium
CCCGCCATGAGCGAAAAGGCGCTGCTCAAGCTGGCCGCTGCGCTGGAGCGCTCAAGCGAGCACCCGCTGGCCGAGGCGATTATGGCCGAGTGCGAGGCACGCGGAATTGTCGCGCGCATGGTCGAGGACTTTGCCGCCGTGCCCGGTCGTGGCGTTACGGCACGCGAGGGTCAAAACGTCATCGCCGCCGGCAACGTGCGCCTGATGGACGAGTTGGGCGTTACCGTGCCCGCCGGCCTTGCCGAACAGCTCGCCGCCGAAGGCAAGACGCCGCTGTTCTTTGCCAAGAACGGCGAGCTCGTCGGTACCATCGCCGTAGCTGACGAGGTCAAAGAGACGAGCGCCGAGGCCATCGCCGCGCTCCACAAGCTCGGCGTCGACGTGCGCATGCTCACCGGCGACAACTGCGTGACGGCCGAAGCAATCGCCCGCCGCGTGGGACTGAACAGCAAGCAGGTCATCGCCGACGTCCTCCCCGCCGACAAGGAGCGCCACGTCCGCGAACTGCAGGATGCGGGCAGCAAGGTCGCCATGGTGGGCGACGGCATCAACGACTCCCCCGCCCTGGCGCGCGCCGACGTGGGTCTTGCGATCGGCACCGGTGCCGACATCGCCAAGGAAGGAGCAGATGTGGTGCTCATGCGCAGCGACCTCATGGATGTCGCCCGCGCCATCGAGCTTTCGCGCGCCACGATTCGCAACATCAAGCAGGACCTGTTCTGGGCGCTGTTCTACAACGGCATCGGCATTCCGCTCGCCGCGGGCGTGTTCTTCCCGCTCACCGGGTGGCAGCTCTCGCCGATGTTTGGCGCCGCGGCCATGAGCCTGTCGAGTGTCTGCGTCGTAAGCAACGCTCTGCGCCTAAAATCCTTTAAGCCTAAAGTGGCAAAATAGGCTCACCACCAAGTCCATTTAGAACGGGTTTTCCAGGTGCCCGAGATTGACCTGAAAGAGGAGCGACGCGTACTTTGGTACGCGAGCGACGGCTTGAAGGTCAAGGTCGGGTGCCTGGGAAAGCCGACACAACAGAGAGGAATACCCATGCGATACACAATCAAGACTACCGGCCTCATGTGCGGCCACTGCGACGCTACTGTCGAGACGGCACTGCTCAACGTGGCCGGCGTGACCGACGCCGACGCCGATCACGAGACCCAGACCGTCCAGGTGGAGTGCGCCGACACCGTGACCGTCGAGCAGCTCACCGCCGCTGTCGAGGGCGCCGGCGAGAAGTTCCACGCCCTTTCGGTGACCGCCGCGTAGCAGACGCTGCCTACTCAATCCTCAGAAGTTGCGGTGAAATACGGACTGTTGAGCCGCCCTAGGCCTTTAAACAGTCCGTATTTCACCGCAACTGACGGGGGCATCCGGAAAATCGACCAGAAACGAGGACCCGCCATGATGGCAGACCATAAATCGGTGACCCGCATGCTCAAGACGGCACGCGGCCAGATCGACGGCATCTTGCGGATGGTCGATGAGGACCGCTACTGCGTCGATATTTCCACGCAGCTCATGGCAACGCAGGCGCTCATTGCGCGCATCAACGCCGACGTGCTCAAGGCGCATATCGAGGGCTGCGTGACTTCGGCAATCGAATCGGGCGACGAAGATCTCAAAGCTGCCAAGCTCGCCGAGATCGAACGCGTCGTCGACAAGCTCTCCAAGTAATTGGGGCATTGGGGACAGACTTCTTTGCACCGTCTTGGTATTCCGGGGACAGGTATGTTTGCACCACATTGGTGCAGATTAACCTGTCCCCCTTGCTCTAAATCGGGTATAAAGGCGTGCAGCATATCGAACGAAAGGCAATTTGCATGAATGACTTTATGAAGGGTCGCAATGGTGCCGATGAACTCACCATCGTGATGGGTTTTGCCGGCATCGTCATCGCGATGATCGGATCGATAGCCCGCATCCAGTGGCTCAGCTGGATTGCCATCGCCGTAATCGTGATTGGCGTGCTGCGCGGCCTGTCCAAAAATATCGACGCACGTCGCAAGGAGAACGAGGCCTTTGTCGCCGCGACTGCAAACGTACCCGGCTTGGGCAAGTTTGTAGCCAGCTTGGGCGGCGGAGCTGCAGCGGCCAACGCCTCGCGCGCAGCCGGTACTAGCAAGGAAGACTTTGAACGTGCCAAGCGCACGGCCAAAAAGATGTGGAAGGGTCGCAAGACCACGGCATACCTCAAGTGTCCCAACTGCGGCCAGATGCTCTCCGTCCCCAAGGGCAAGGGCAAGATCCGCGTCACCTGCCCCAAGTGCCACGCCAAGATGGAAACCCGCTCCTAGCGCCCGCACGCGGGACAAATAAATCAGGTTTGTTTGTCCCAAATCTTAAGTATTTGTTCGATAAAAAAGCCGAGGCCTCGTGTTGAGACCTCGGCTTTTTGTATGCGGTAACAGAGTTGTCCCTTTGTCACACCTATGCCACGCCGTCGCGGGCGAGCTCCTCGGCCAGTGCCTCGGACGGCATGGCCATAATCGTGTCGAGCTCGGCGTCCACCTCGGGAATACGCTTCACCTTGAGTTTGCGCACCAGATCACCACGGCACATCACGTACGCCGGCTCACGCAGTGCGCACAGGTCATCGAGCGGGTTCTTGCGCGTCACCAGGATATCGGCGGCCTTGCCGCACTCGATTGTGCCGGTCTCGCCGCCCAGCCCCAGCAGCTCGGCATTGACCTGCGTGGCCGTATGCAGCGCGAAGGCGTTACTCACACCCACGTACTTGGCAAAATAGGCCACCTCACGCCACATGTCGTACTGCGTCACGAACGGGCAGCTCGAGTCCGTGCCAAGGCCCACCTTAACGCCAGCTTCCAGTGCGGCACGGGCGCTCTCGATGATGCCCGAGCACACGATGTCGCCGTTCTTCTTTTGTGTATCGGTCGAATGGGTCTTTTCCGGGTCGAGCAATACAAACGGCAGCGCCGGGCTGATCGTGCAGGTAACGCTGGGCGCACG
>CAJMRR010000187.1 GCA_905215835.1 uncultured bacterium
GGCCTTTGCGCTGTGCGAGCTCGAGCAGCGGCGAATATCCGATAAAGCCGATCACGCTGGCGCCGAGGATGAAGCCCTGCGCAATCACAACACGCTCGGCACCGGTGAGCAGCCCGACATTAATGTCGAATCGAAACTCGGCGGCAAGAAAGACAAAGGTAAAGAGCGCAAGTGCCAAAAGCGCGTTGATTTTAGGCTTACTCAGATTCAAGGACAGTCCTTTGGGTGGACGGAATAGTCGTGTCCTCGATTGTAGCGTCCCTGGGACGCGTGTGACGACAACGAAATCATATTGAATTAAACCGCAGGTAGAGGCCTAGGTTCACATCTACGAACCTAGGCATACGGAGTCATTTGGCACATCTTGGTGGTACAGGACCACCACAAAGGGGACAGACACCTTTGTGGTGGTATGTCCCTACGACCAAGGAGGCCGTTATGAACGCAAGTCACTTTGACAAGCAAACTCAACGTGAGTCCACCTGCTCGCTGGTTCACGGTACCTGGCGTTGTGTGGGTGCCAAAATAGCTTGCGCCGGCGCGTGTGCGCTTATGGTCGGTCAGTTGCTGCTGCCGAGCGTGGCGCTGGCGACGGAATGCGCCGAACCCGCCGCTGGGACTGATGAGGTTGCTGCGGCTCCGGTGACGCCGACGGTTGCGGAGGATACGGCGGCTCCGGCGCCGGTACCGGTGGCTCCGGCTGCGCCGATGACTGACGCGGCTCCGGCGGCACCGTCCACGGCAGAAGCTCAGCAAGATCAGCAGGACGCATCAGCGGCAACGGTGAACGATACGGTTACTGCCAACCAAGATGGCTCTCTTGGTGGCACCGACAGCTCGTCGGCAAACGACGCTATCATGCCCTGTGGCGTGACCGATGTGACAGGCGGGAGCGGTGTTAAGGTCAACACGACCGTGGTTCCCCACTACACGGACTGCGTGCTTCCGGGCAACATCACGCTCGAAAAGGGTCAGTCGTACACCTATGATTTTCCCGATGTTGAGGGCGGCATGCCGGATAAGCCGCTCTGCGAACTTGTCGAAACCAAGTACTACCGGGCCGATGCTGTTTCGGGCACCCTGGCTGAAGTCCAGGACACATCTATGTCCGATGTGACGGCTCACTTTGAGCCTGTTGGCGATCACATGAGGCTGACGCTGACCTTTACGGGTGGCGCGGCAGGCGGCTCGTATCGACTCACGCGCAATGAGGTTCTTTATATTGGCGCGACACTGACGTATACCGGAACTGACTATGGCACCGACTATGAAGGTGACAACAGCTACGCGGGCAGCTCGACTATCCTCAACGAAACCAGGTACGATTATTACATCCGCTACGCCATCAATAGCAAAATTACGCTCGTTGCGTCAGAAAACGAAGCCATCCATAACCTGGACGTCAACGACGTGAAGACCGACTACGCGCCCGGCGAGGCACCGCGTGCGACCGCGACGGTCCCTGCCGCTGACGCCGACAAGTACGAGATCGCGTATGAGTGCTGGGAAGAGATGGACGGCAGCGATCCTGCGGAGCTCACGCCCGTTGCCTTCTGGTATTCCGACCCCGCTAAGTATCCGACGGGCGCGAGGAGGATCGAGCGCTTCGAAGAGGGCAAGTTCTACATGTACTCTGTTGAGCTAAGGCTCAAGGGCGACAATACCGTGGCTGATGACTGCGAAATGAACGTCAACGGTCATTGGGTGCACCACATCAAGACCGTCAACGGCGTCTTTGCGCCCAATGCTGACAATATGCTGTGTGAGCAACCAATCGACGAATGGCGTGCCATCGACGTTATAGAGATCAACGGCGCCACGACCACCTTCAAGGCGGGCGATAAGCCGGTCTTTACGGCGAATGTTCCGACGGGCTCCAACTCCCTTCCTCAGTGTGAGTACTGGACGGGTAGCGACGGCAGCGAAGTGAACTCTCAGAAGTTCTGGGATCAGAACATCACGAACCACATCGACGCCTTTAAGCCTGGCGTGACCTATCGCTACGGTATCTACCTCAAGCCCGCGCGCGGATTCTACTTTACGCCCAACACCAAGCTGGTGATCAACGGCCAGGAGTGCGGCTACCAGATGGGCGAAGCGAGTGTAGTTGATCCCGAGAGCGGCTGTATCTTCACTCTGTGGCTCAACACCGATCTGACGTTTACGCCCGAGGCCACGCCGGCTCCGGTCGACCCCGAAAAGCCCGCGCCGCAGCCTGAGGTCAAGCCTGAGCCCAAGCCCGAGGTGAAGCCCGAGACCAAACCCGCGGCTAAACCGGTCACGACAACCACCACGGCCAAGACGGTTGAGAAAGCCGCGCTGGCAAAGAAGAGCGATGCTGTCCTGGTGGCCACGGGAGATACCACCGCGATGACAGTCGCCGCCCTAGGCATCGCCGGCGCAACCGTAGCCGCCGCCGGCCTCGCAGCGACCAAGCGCCGCAAGCATTAGAGCTGGGTGACGGCTCTCGTTCTCGGCCTCAGTAAAATCTCGATCTGTAACACCAAACTGCCCAAAACGGCTCTAGATGTTACAGATTGAGATGAACCGAATGGCCGCCAATCTAATGTCTCGATCTGTAACATCAGGCGGGGAATTTGGCCTCTAACTGTTGCAGATCGAGACAAACTGGCCGGCCAAGTCCAGAACCACCACAAAGGTGCCTGTCCCCTTTGTGGTGGTTTGGGCAGGTAGCGCGGTAGGTTCATATATACGAACCTACCGCGCTTTGTGTTTGTGGACCACGATTAGGCTGGATGACTTTAGGTTTGCAGGAAAGGAACGACCATGAGGTGGACTACTGTTCGAGCGCTTTGTCGCCAGCTGGCGGTTGCCGCGGTGACCTTCACCATGGTGACGGGTTCGTTGCCTGTGGGCGCGTTTGCTGAGGCCCTCAACACCGACGGCACTTTTGTGCAGACGGATAACGGC
>CAJMRR010000188.1 GCA_905215835.1 uncultured bacterium
CGGGATTGGTCAAAATCGTTTGACTATTAGCGGCTAAAATCGCCCGGCGCTAACATACGTCCTGGCCGATCGTGACCGCAACATGTTGGTCAAGCACAATCTTTTGGATTCTTTTGGCGTGAGCGGCTTGGTTTTGGTAGGATTTGTCGGCGGCTTGACTAAGGGGGTTTTATAACTGCCATGCAGGTAGCCGTGTTGGTAACGTTTTACCGACTTGCCAAGAACCCCTCATTTTTAATGCGTCTGCAAAATGACTAATTGCTTTGACCTGCTGAAACACTATATGTTGTGTTTGAGCTAAAAAAAGAATACAGGATATAGATGCCTCTTTGTCGTATGATAGATGGCGGACAGAGAACGAAGACCTTAACTGCCTCTTTTGAACGTGTCCTTGAGCCGCTTGATCGGCTCCAGGGAATGTCCGCATGGAGGCTTATGGTTTATCGAGAACACAGATTGCGCGACGGCGCCGCAAGACAGGGGCACGCCCTGCCGGGCATCGTTTGGCTCTGAAGCGCAATGAGGCTACGACGCGAAAGAGGCAAGAGGATGAAGATCATCAAGCGCAGCGGCACCGAGGTTGTCTTTGACATCGATAAGATCGTCAATGCCATCCGCGCCGCAAACTTGGAGGTCGAGGAGAGCTCTCGTCTTACCGACCGCCAGGTGGTTTACGCGGCACAAAACGTCGCCGAGGCATGTGAGAACGCGGGCCACACCGTGTCGGTCGAGGAGATTCAGGATCTGGTCGAGGACGAGATCATGCGTCTCGACTGCTACGAGGTTGCCCGCCACTACATCATCTATCGCTATGTTCAGAGCCTGAAGCGCCAGAAGAACACGACCGACGACAAGATTCTGTCGCTGATCGAGTGCAACAACGAAGAGGTCAAGCAGGAGAACTCCAACAAGAACCCGACCGTCAATTCCGTTCAGCGTGACTACATGGCCGGCGAGATCTCCAAGGACCTGACTCAGCGTGTGCTGCTGCCCCAGGAGATCGTGGATGCCCATAATGAGGGCCTGATTCATTTCCACGATTCGGATTACTTTGCCCAGCACATGCACAACTGCGATCTGGTGAACCTGGAGGACATGCTCCAGAACGGCACTGTTATCTCGGGTACGCTGATTGAGAAGCCGCACAGCTTCTCGACCGCCTGCAACATCGCGACGCAGATCATCGCTCAGGTTGCTTCCTCCCAGTACGGTGGCCAGTCGATTTCGCTGACCCATCTTGCCCCGTTCGTCGAGGTGAGCCGTCAAAAGATTCGCGGCGAGGTCGCCCGCGAGCTCGAGGAGCTCGGCGTTTCCGCATCTCCCGAAAAGGTCCGCGAGGTTGTTGAGGACCGTCTGCGTGACGAGATTCGTCGCGGCGTCCAGACGATCCAGTATCAGGTCGTGACGCTTATGACCACGAACGGCCAGGCGCCGTTCGTGACGGTCTTTATGTATCTTAACGAGGCCCGTACGCCTCAGGAGAAGCACGACCTTGCCATGATCGTGGAGGAGACGCTTCGCCAGCGCTACGAGGGCGTTAAGAACGAGGCTGGCGTGTGGATTACCCCGGCATTCCCCAAGCTTATCTATGTACTCGAGGACGATAACGTTCACGAGAATTCCCCGTACTTCTACCTGACCCAGCTGGCCGCTAAGTGCACCGCCAAGCGCATGGTGCCCGACTATATCTCTGAGAAGAAGATGCGCGAGCTCAAGCTGTCGAAGGGCGAGACCGCGGGCAACGGCGACTGCTATACCTGCATGGGTTGCCGCAGCTTCCTGACGCCCGATCGCTCCGGTAACGGATTTAACAACGTGGCCAACGCGCTGAACTATGACCCGAACAAGCCCAAGTACTACGGTCGCTTTAACCAGGGCGTTGTGACCATCAACCTGCCCGATGTCGCGCTGAGCTCGCATCAGGACATGGACAAGTTCTGGAAGATCTTCGACGAGCGCCTTGAGCTGTGCCACCGCGCCCTGCTGTGCCGTCATGAGCGTCTGATGGGTACGCTTTCGGATGCCGCACCGATTCTTTGGCAGTACGGTGCTCTCGCCCGCCTGAAGAAGGGCGAGACGATCGACAAGCTGCTCGTGGGCGGTTACTCCACCATTAGTCTGGGTTATGCCGGCCTGTATGAGTGCGTCAAGTACATGACGGGCCACAGCCACACCGAGAAGGAGGGCACGCCCTTTGCCATGGCCGTCATGCAGCGCATGAACGACAAGTGCGCGGAGTGGAAGGCCGAAAGCGATATTGACTTCTCGCTGTACGGTACCCCGCTTGAGTCGACGACCTACAAGTTCGCCAAGTGCCTGCAGCGTCGTTTTGGCATCATCCCGGGCGTGACGGACAAGGGCTACATCACCAACAGCTACCACGTCCACGTGTCCGAGGAGATCGACGCATTCGACAAGCTCAAGTTTGAGGGCATGTTCCAGCAGCTTTCGCCGGGCGGTGCCATCTCCTACGTCGAGGTTCCCAACATGCAGGACAACCTCAAGGCTGTCATCCGCGTGATGCAGTACATCTACGACAACATCATGTACGCCGAGCTCAACACCAAGAGCGATTATTGCCAGGTGTGCGGTTACGACGGCGAGATCAAGATTGTCGAGGATGACGGCAAGCTGGTGTGGGAGTGCCCCAATTGCGGCAATCGTGACCAGGAGAAGATGAATGTCGCCCGTCGCACGTGCGGCTACATCGGTACCCAGTTCTGGAACCAGGGTCGAACCGAGGAGATCCGCGACCGCGTGCTGCATCTCTAATACCGCTCCGGGGCTGAACCGAGAGGGCCGCTTGGGCTTTTGCTCGCTATTTCGGACAGTCCTGCGCAAGACGAAGGCCACATTAAGTGGCCTTCTTTGCGTGCGGAACT
>CAJMRR010000189.1 GCA_905215835.1 uncultured bacterium
CGGCCGCCGCGGCGTATCGTGAGGCACACCGTGAAGGCCCGACCGGTGATGCCCTCGATCGCGAACGCAAAATCATCGTTTCGTTCGACAGCACCTTCGATGTGATGGAATGCGAGCAGCTGTGCCTTGCCGCCGGTGTGCCGGGGCGCATTATGCCTTTGCCGGGCTCCATTACCGCCGGCTGCGGGCTGTGCTGGGCCATGCCGTTCTCGGGCGATGCCCTCGCCGCCTTCCGCGCCGCCACCGAGGGCCACATAACCCCCGCCGACTACCATCAGCTCGTCCTCTAACCACCAACACCACCACAAAGGTGTCTGTCCCCAATGTGGTGGTTTGGAACATGTGGACGAAACAGCTTCGAAACACGCGATTTGTACGTCAGGCTCTCAAAAACGCATCTACCTGCATCGTAATCAAAACGAAACATCTGCTCGTCGGCTTATGCGAAACTTTGCTGCAACAGTGCGATATTATCCATACTCGATAAAGCTCGCGGCGCATGGGGCGCCTCGAACGACACTTTTCTTTTCCATCAATTGGAGGAAGCATGAGCTACACGCAGAAAGTTCTCGACGAGCTCAAGGCCCGCTATCCCGAGCAGCCTGAGTTCATCCAGGCCGCGACCGAGATCCTCGGTACCATCCAGCCGGCGCTCGACGCCCATCCCGAGTACGAGGAGGCCGCCCTGCTTGAGCGCCTCGTCGAGCCCGAGCGCATCGTCATGTTCCGTGTTCCCTGGGTTGACGACCAGGGCAAGGTTCAGGTCAACCGCGGCTATCGCGTCGAGTTCAACTCTGCCATTGGACCCTATAAGGGCGGCCTGCGCTTTAACCCGACGGTCACCCTGGGCATGCTCAAGTTCCTGGGCCTGGAGCAGATCCTCAAGAACAGCCTGACCACTCTTCCCATGGGCGGCGGCAAGGGCGGTTCCGACTTTGACCCCAAGGGCAAGTCCAACAACGAGATCATGCACTTCTGCCAGTCCTTCATGACCGAGCTCTATCGCCATATTGGACCCAACACCGACGTTCCCGCCGGCGACCTGGGCGTTGGCGGCCGCGAGGTTGCCTACCTGTTCGGTCAGTACAAGCGCCTGACCAACGAGTGGACTGGCGTCCTTACCGGCAAGGGCCTTTCCTTTGGCGGCTCGCTCGCCCGTACCGAGGCCACCGGTTACGGTCTGGTCTACTTTGTGGACGAGTACCTCAAGAGCCGCGGCGACTCCTTCGAGGGCAAGAACGTCGTCGTTCATGGCTCCGGTAACGTCGCCATCTACGCGGTCCAGAAGGTCGCCCAGCTCGGCGGCAAGGTACTGGCCTGCTCCGACACCCACGGCTGGGTCGAGGATCCCGACGGCATCGACTACACCGTGCTCGAGCACATCTACAACAAGAAGCGCTCTGGCCATGACAAGGGTGTTACGCTCGCTATGTACGTTGACGAGAAGCCTAACGCCGTGTGGCACGAGGGCGACGGCCGCGGCGTGTGGCAGCTTCCCTGCGATATCGCGCTTCCCTGCGCTCGCGAGAACACGCTGCTGCTCGAGGACGCCCAGGCACTCGTCGCCAACGGCTGCAAGGTGGTCGGCGAGGGCGCGAACATGCCCACGACCATCGAGGCCACGACCTACTTCCAGGAGAACGGCGTCGCCTTTATGCCCGGTAAGGCTGCCAACGCCGGTGGCGTGCTCGTGTCCGGCCTGGAAATGAGCCAGAACGCCGAGCACCTGTCCTGGACCTTCGAGGAGGTCGACGGCAAGCTCGAGCAGCTCATGCGCGGCATGTTCCACAACGTGGACGACACCGCCAAGGAGTACGGCCAGGAGGGCAACTTCGTCATGGGCGCCAACATCGCTGGCTTCCTGAAGGTCGCCGACGCCATGCTCGCCCAGGGCGTCTGCTAAATCTTCGCTCGACATAGCATGTGATGAGGCTCCCAGCCATTCCGGCTGGGAGCCTTTTCTATCCCGGAGGACTCCTCATAACTTGCGGTGATATACGGACTGCTTTGCGTTCCAGAACGGCTAATCAGTCCGTATTTCACCGCAAGTTATGGATGGGTGGGTGGATTTTGTCCTAAAACGGTGTGCGGTCCCTCGTTTGGTACACTTAAAAGTACTGGACAAGTGAAGAGATGGGGGAGAACGTGCTCAAGTTCGGTACCTACGTCCGTGTTGGAAGCGCGGCCGAAGCCTATGAGCTCTTACAGAAGAACCGCAACAACAAGATTGTGGGCGGCGGCATCTGGATGCGCCTGGGTTCGCGTCGCGTGGCGACGGCGATTGACCTTTCGGCCTGCGGACTCGATCAGATCGAGGAGACCGAGACCGAGTTTCGCATCGGTGCCATGTGCACCCTGCGCCAGCTTGAGCGTCATGCCGGGCTCAACGCACTTGTCAACAATGTTTTTGAGTTCGCCGTCCACGATATCGTAGGCGTGCAGCTGCGCAACACCGCCACGGTGGGCGGCAGCATTTACGGTCGCTTTGGCTTCTCTGATGTGCTCTCGGCCTTTTTGGCGCTCGATTCGTACGTTGAGCTGACGGGCGCCGGCCGCGTGCCGCTCGCCGAGTTCGTGGACATGGGCTACGTGCGCGACGTGATCGAGCACGTCGTGGTCGTTAAGCACGAGTACCGTGCGAGCTACGAGGCCGTGCGCAAGGCCGCGACCGACTTCCCCTCCTTAAACGTCACCGCCGCCTGGTGGGACAACAGCTGGCATGTCACCGTGGGTGCCCGCCCACTGCGCGCGACCCTGCTGCAGGGCGAGGCATGTGGCCTTGTCGGTAAGCAGCCTTCCGAGGACGAGCTGCGCGCCCTGGCCG
>CAJMRR010000190.1 GCA_905215835.1 uncultured bacterium
ACCACGCCGGCATCGCCCACTGTGCCCAAGCACAGGCCGCCGAGCTTATGGCTTGCGTCGAAGGCGCCCGTGCCGTCCACCACGCCTACAGCGTGGACGTGCTCGTGCCCAACCGTCGCGATACGCTCGAGGCCTTTCCCGAGATTCCCTGCGATCGGGCAACCATTGATGACTATCTTCGCCTCATGCTGAAAGGGGCTTCGAAATGAAACGCGCCTTTATGTCCGAGCTCGCCATCGTTCGTACGCTCATCCCGAGCATCACGGGCGTCGGCCTATTCATCTTTGTCGTGCTGACCCTTGCCAACGCGTCGGATGGCGATTCCGGCATGAGCGCCGGCGCCTGCGCGGTCAGCGCCATGTCGCCCATCATGGTCATGAGCTCGCTGGCCGGCTTCGACAATCAAAACGGATGGGAGCGTTATCGGGCAACGCTGCCTCTCACGCGCAAAGACATAATTTGCGCACGCTACCTGTGCATCGTTGTCTTCTCGGCCATCATGGCCTGCGCCGCCGTGCTTTTGAACATCATCGCCCTTCCGTTCTTCAACAGCGCGGGCGTGGCCTCGACAGGACAAACCATCTTTGAGATCGCAATTGCCTCGGCAGCATCGATGCTCATCTCCCTCATGATGGTGTTCTTGGCACAGCCGCTGTTCTTCCGATTTGGACACATGGAGGCACTGCGCCTATCCGTTGGCCTGTTTGCCCTACTCGGATGCCTTACCATGGCAGCGCTGAGCTCCTCCAACCCCATCAGCAACTGGCTTATGTCGATTGCCGGGGCGAATCCCGATCCTGCCGTCCTTGGCTGTCTGTGTGCAGGAATTGCCGTACTGGCGCTCGCACTATGCGCAATCAGCTGCACCGTCAGCACCAAGGTTTATCGAGTACGCGATCTGTAGCCACACGAGTCTCAATCCGCGAAGGACGCGATCGCCGCCCCTCCCCGCAAATCCGTGGCAAAGGGAATGTCCCCGGCGTGCGCCACTGTACTACTTGCGCAGCGGCTTGGGCAGTGGAATGCCGGCGGCGATGACGGCCGCGATGATCATGCAGACGATACCCTTGAGTGGGAAGCACATGAGCAGCAGGCCCACGACCATGACCGGCTGACGCATGACCGCACCCATCGTCGATGCCGTGCAGACGGCGACGCAAAAGACCGGATCGGCGCCGGTGAGGATGGCAAGGCCGTAGCCCAGGCTCACACCCGAGAAGATAACCGGGAAGAAGTGGCCGCCACGCCAACCAAGGTTGATGAGGGCGGGCGTCAGCATGGCCTTAACAAGACCGGTCGCGATAAGCACGCCAGCGGGAATGGTCAGGTAGGTTTCCATGAGCACGTCGGCCTGGGTCTCGCCGGCAAACATGGTGTAGGGCAGAACCATGCCACAGATGGCGAGCGCCAGACCGGCTAGCATGGCCTTGACGACAGGACGCTCCCCTATTGCATGGGCAAGCGCTTCGCTCGCGTGCTCAGAGACAAAGTACAGCCAGCCGCAGATTGTTCCAATCAGCGACAGAGGAATGAGCCAGGTAAGCTCCAGGTTGCCCACCACGGCAGCCTCGAACCTCGGCATGCCCATGCCGCCGCCCATGAGCTGGCCGAGCAGCAGGTAGGTGCCCAGACCACCGGCAATCGCAATGCCGTAGACCACCGTCTTTTGCGCCTTGGGCAGCTTGATGGTGATCTCGCGGGACGCGGACTCATCGTCGGCGTCTTCGCCCTGGCCGTCAGTACTTCCGGCAAGCGGCGCCACAAAGCCAAAGACGGGCGCGGTAAAGAGTGCCGTCAGGGCAGCCTGGGTACCCAGCAGCGTGAGCTCCCTAAACTCGGCGCCAAAACGACGCATGCGGTCGCCGACCCAGCTGCACAGACCCGCGATAACGCCGGTTAGGCCGGCCTCCGGTCCAATGCTGCCACCAAACAGCAGCGGCAGCAATGCCGCAATCGACAGCTTGCCCAGATTGTCGTACGGGTAGCGTCCATCGCGCTTTACCTTGGCCATCACCTGGTTGAGGTCATCGGTCTTGGTGCCCGTCGTCTTTTCGTACAGACCGATCAGCAGGCCGCCCAGCAGGCAGACGAAAAACGGGTATGGCAGAAAGCCAAACGGGCCGCTGGCAAGCTCGGGCGAAGCGACGCCCAGCGCGTGTGGAATCTCAGTCCATAGATAGTCGATACCGTGCTCCATCGCGAAAAAGAACAGCCAGACCGCGACACCTGCGAACGCACCGGTCACGGCAACGCTAACTAAAAACAGCGCGCGGTTTGTGGGTTTGGCAAGGTTATCCATCGGGTCCTCCCGCGGTCAAAGTCGACATAGATACGTTTTATTGTAGAGCGAGTGTGGCCCAGACAAGCCAACCGTCTGCGCCGCAAACGGCACCATTGGGAGCCATAGTGGGGCAGGCTCAAGGCTTATCCGTTGATAATCGAGGCAATCTCGCGCAAATCGTCGGCAAAGTAGATGCCGTGCTGGCGCTTCAGGCTCGAAAGCCCCTTATCAATCATGTGCCCGAGCAGCGCCTTGAGGTCGTTGTAGTAACCGTTCAGGTTGTACAAAATGCACGGCGCATCGAGATGCCCCAACGACACCGCGGACATGACCTCGGCAATCTCCTCGAGCGTGCCCGTCCCACCGGGAAAGGCGATGAACGCATCGCCGAGCTCAATCATCTTGGCCTTGCGCTCGGCCATATCGCTCGTCACGATAAGGTCGTCGATACCGTCATGCTGAAACTCGGCCTCGATAAAAAAGCTCGGCTCCACGCCCGTCACATGTCCGCCAGCATCGAGCACGCTATCGGCGA
>CAJMRR010000191.1 GCA_905215835.1 uncultured bacterium
GGACAGTTCGATCAGCGAGCGGCTTCGGCCGTGGATTGCGTGCGGTTGATCGATCCTTCGGCCGACGTGAAGATCAAGAGTTCGAAACTGCTGATCTTCCCTTCGAAACTTCCCGAGGAGACGATGGAGCGTATTCGCCGCTATTATATCAATGCCGTGGAGTCGCGCGAGAAGGATTTGCGGGTCCTGGACGATTTGGAAAACGCCCCCGTGAAACCGGTGCCGGTATTGGACGGGTTCCGGGAGATGGAAGATGCGGAACTCGATGCCTACTGCAAGAAGAACGGTCTGGCGATGAATGCCGACGACCTGCGCGAAGTGGTCAAATATTTCCGGAACGAAGGCCGCGATCCGTTCGAAACAGAGCTGCGAATTCTCGATACGTACTGGAGCGACCATTGCCGTCATACGACCTTCACGACTGAGCTGGAGAACATTACGGTCGAGGAGTCGTTCGTGAAAGACGAGATCGAAGGCACGCTAGCGCTTTACCTGAAAATCCGCCGCGAACTGGGGCGCGAGGGCAAGAGCGTCTGCTTGATGGACCTGGCGACCATCGGTGCCCGTTACCTGCGCAGCAAGGGACTGCTCGATGACTTGGAGGTGAGCGAGGAGAACAACGCATGCAGCGTTTTCGTCGATGTGGACGTCGATGGCCGGACCGAGAAATGGCTCCTGCAGTTCAAGAACGAAACCCATAACCACCCGACCGAGATCGAGCCGTTCGGCGGTGCTTCGACCTGTCTGGGCGGCGCTATCCGCGACCCGCTCTCGGGCCGCAGCTATGTGTACCAGGCCATGCGCGTCACCGGCGCCGGCGACCCCACCGTCCCGGTTTCCGAGACGCTCGAGGGCAAGCTGCCGCAGCGCAAGCTCGTGACCACCGCTGCCGCCGGCTACTCCAGCTACGGCAACCAGATCGGCCTTGCCACCGGCCAGGTCAACGAACTCTATCACCCCGGCTACGTGGCCAAGCGCATGGAGGTCGGCGCCGTCGTGGGCGCTACCCCGGCAAACCACGTGCGCCGCGAGTGCCCCGCCCCCACCGACAAGATCATCCTGCTGGGCGGCCGCACCGGCCGCGATGGCATCGGTGGCGCCACCGGCTCCTCCAAGACCCAGAACACCGAGTCCATCGAGACCTCGGGTGCCGAGGTCCAGAAGGGCAACGCCCCGGTCGAGCGCAAGCTGCAGCGCCTGTTCCGCCGCGGCGACGCCTGCCGTCTGATCAAGCGCTGCAACGACTTTGGCGCCGGCGGCGTCTCAGTCGCCGTGGGCGAGCTTGCCGACGGCCTGTACGTGGACCTGGACACCGTGACCAAGAAGTACGACGGCCTGGACGGCACCGAGCTCGCTATCTCCGAGTCCCAGGAGCGCATGGCTTGCGCCGTCGCCGACGGTGACGTCGAGGAGTTCATGGGCTACGCCGCCGAGGAGAACCTGGAGGCGACCGTTATCGCCGAGGTTACCGCCGAGCCGCGCATGCGCATGGCATGGAACGGCGTCGCCATCGTCGATCTGTCCCGCGAGTTCCTCAACTCCAACGGTGCGCCCAAGCACCAGGTCGCCCACGTCTGTGCCCGCAGCGTGTGGCAGCCCAGCTGGGCCGGCACCACGCTCGCCGAGCGCATGACCTCGCTCGTCACCGACCTCAACGTCGCTTCCAACAAGGGCCTTTCCGAGCGCTTCGACTCCACCATCGGCGCCGCGACCGTGCTCATGCCCTTTGGCGGCAAGACGCAGCTCACCCCAAGCTCGGCCATGGTCGCCAAGTTCCCCGTGGACGGCGAGACCACCACGGCGAGCGCCATGGCATGGGGCTTCAACCCCTATCTGATGGAGGCCGACCAGTTTGCGGGCGCCTACCTGTCCGTGGTCGAGTCCATCGCCAAGCTCGTTGCCGCCGGCTTTGAGCACAAGCGCGCCTACCTCTCCTTCCAAGAGTACTTCGAGCGTCTGCGCACCGAGGCCGAGCGCTGGGGCAAGCCCACGGCAGCCGTCCTGGGCGCCCTCATGGCCCAAGTCGACCTGGGTGCCGGCGCCATCGGCGGCAAGGACTCCATGAGCGGTTCGTTTGAGGACGAGACCGGCGAGCTCAACGTTCCGCCGACCCTGATCAGCTTCGCCGTCGCCGTGGGCAAGGCCGCCCGCGCCGTCTCGCCCGAGTTCAAGGGCCTCACGCACCGCGTCGTCCGCATCGCCCCCGCCACCTATGGCGAGGACTACCGTCCCGACGCCCAGCAGTTGCTCGCCGCGTTTGACGCCGTCGAGGCGCTCACTGCTACCGGCAACGCCCTGGCCATATCCACGCCCGGCTACGGCTGCGGCGCCGAGAGCCTCTTTAAGATGTGCGTCGGTAACCAGATCGGTATCGAGCTTGCCGAGGATGTAGACGTGGAGAGCCTCTTCACCCCGCTCTACGGCAGCTTTATCGTCGAGCTCGCCGAGGACGCCGAGCTGCCCGAGGTCGCCGACGGCGTTGTCGTCGAGCCCCTGGGCACCACCGTCGAGGGCTATGTCATCGACACCGGCTCCGAGGTCATCGAGCTCGCCGAGCTCCAGGAGGCCTGGGAGAGCGGCATCGAGGGCGTCTTCGCCTACCGCAGCGCCGGCGAGACCCCCGAGGTCGAGACCATCGACTTCCGCGCCAAGGATATCCACGTGTACGGCGGCGCCAAGATCGCCCGCCCGCGCGTGATCATCCCCGTGTTCCCCGGCAACAAC
>CAJMRR010000192.1 GCA_905215835.1 uncultured bacterium
TCGCCCACCGAGTAGCCGCCGATGCCGTAGCCCGGGAAGTCGCCGCACTCCTCCAGATGGCGCAGCGAGCGCAGGCGCAGGTCCAGGTGCATGCCACCCTGGACGATGCCAAAGAGTGCCTGGTCGTCGCGGGTATGCGCCTTATAGCAGCGCTCGGCCCACATGCTCGACAGCTCCACGGCGCGCTCAACGTAGGCGCGCGTGGCGGGATAGCCCGGGCACTGGTCGAGCTGCATGCAGATGTCGGAGCCGAGTTTCATGGCGATTTCCATGTTGTCCTCGGGCGTCCAGAACACGTGGCGACCGTCGTAATCGTTGACGATAAAGCGCACACCCTCGTCGGTGAGCTTGACGGCGTCGTTGTGGCTGAACACTTGGAAGCCGCCCGAGTCGGTAAGAATGGGGCCATGCCAGTTCATAAACTTGTGCAGCCCGCCCAGCTCGGCGATGGTGTCCTCGCCGGGACGCATGGACAGGTGATAAGTATTGGCAAGCACGATCTGGGCGCCGAGCTGTTTAACGGTCTCGGTAGGAATGCCCTTGACGTTTGCCTTGGTGCCCACGGGCATGAAGATCGGCGTCTCGATGTCGCCGTGCGGGGTGTGCAGCACGCCGGCACGCGCATGCGTCGTCGGGTCCTCGGCGATCAGGTCGAATTTAAAAAGGCTCTGGTCCATAAACTGGAACTCCTTGGTTGCGGTTCATACGCAGACCATTATACGGGCAACCAGCAAACCGCACCGACTCGACAGAAACTGATGCATTAAACGACTAGTCGTCGAGGACAATCTTCAGCGCCATCTTGCAAAGGAGTGTCCCAATCTGCCGGCACTTAGGGACTGTCCCCAAGTGCCGGCAAGAGTGTCCCTTATGACTAGTCATTTAAGAACGTCCCCAACGACTACGAGATCATCTCCAACAGCCAAGGCAACGCCGATGCTCTGGCAACGTCAGCGAGCGGTCGCCAGAGCGAACAAATTGGCATGAAAAGAGGGCGGCATAGACCTTCTGGTCATGCCACCCTCTTTGAATGACAAGTTGTCGCCCTGGTGACCGCGCAGCGTCGAGCCGTTACGCGGTTTGGTAAAACCGCGTAACCCCTAAGGCCGCTGGCCCATGCCACCCTCGAGGGTGACGGTCTCACCGTTCATGTACTTAAAGTCGGGACCGCAGAGCTGAACGACCACGCGGCCGATTTCCTTCTCGACATCGCCATAGTGGCCCGCCGGCGGCATATGGACGTTGGCCTTGAACGCCTCGGGATAGGCATCCTGGAAGTTCTCGAGCGCAGCGGTCCAAGCAAGCGGGCACACGATGTTGACGTTGATGCCGTCCTTGCCCCACTCGTTGGCGGCAACGCGGGTCAAGCCGCGGATGCCTTCCTTGGCGGCGGCGTAGCTGCACTGGCCGTAGTTGCCAAACAGACCGGCGCCCGAGGCAAAGTTGACCACGGAACCCTTGGTCTCCTTCAGGTGCGGATAGGCCTTCTGCATGTACAGATAGGTGGCATACAGGCCGGAGTAAATGGCCAGGTTAAACTGGTCCATGGTGTGATCGGCAATGGTCACGCCCGAAGCGCTGGCCTGGGCATTGTTGACGACGGCGTCGATGCGGCCGAACTCCTCGATGGCCTTGTCGATGACGTTCTGGACGACGGCCTCGTTGTCCTGACCAGCCGAGACATCGGCCTGAACAGGCAGAACCTTGACGCCGTAGTCGGCCTCGAGGGACTCCTTGGCAGCCTCGAGCTTGGCAACGTTGCGGCCGGTAATGACGAGGTTCGCGCCCTCCTTGGCAAAAGCGATATCGATGCCGTAACCGATGGAGCCAGCGGAACCGTCCTTGAGCGTGGCCTTGCCGCCGCCGGTGACGATCACGGTCTTACCAGTGAAAAGTCCCATACAAAGTCCTTTCGAATCGCGACGGGCACGCCCGCCGACTGCGCGTATCCAACTTCACGCGCCAAAAGCTGAAATGCAACTTTAGCGGGTTCAAGTGAAAAATAAAGACCGCACCAGGCGAACGGCGCAACGTCATTCGGCGAAGGGAATGTCAAGCGTAAACTGAATTTAGAGGACGAATTTTTGCTATCCAAGCGAGTCATCGAACACGTTTTGAAACTTTGCTGCGGGGCGCGGGATGTCGGCGCGAGACTTTATCATAGGGTGACAAACAACGATGAGGAGCACATGCCTATGACAGACGAGCTGGACCCCCAGACTCAACAGCATATTGATGATCCCGCAGACGTCACCACAGATACCGACGCTGTGACCTGCAATGGTACCGACGTCGACGGCCCCATCTTGGACGAAAGCGCTACGGCGGAAACCCCCGAATCAGAAAACGTCGATGAGCAAAACGACGATGCGCCTGCTCAGGACGACGCCCCCGTACAGGACGACGCCCCGCAAGCAGCGGGCCCCATCGAGGTGTCTTCGGAAGAAGAGCTCGATGCCGTCATGGACTCCATGATGGATGTTGTCAAAGCGATGAAAGACGCCGTCGCCGATGCCGATATCGATGCCGAGGAAGAGGAGGCCGCCGAGGCGGCCTCGACCTTTGTGCCCGGCGAGACTCCGGTTGCCGACCAGGGCAGCACCATGCCCTCGTTTCTGCAGCTCGAGCACCCCACGATTGGCGCCGATGCGGTCGATCCGCACGCAGCAGGCTTTTCTGTGGTCGAGGGCGGTACCGGCAATATCGCCGCGCCACAGGCTG
>CAJMRR010000193.1 GCA_905215835.1 uncultured bacterium
GATGCCGCGGATGACCTTACCGCCGGAACCGATGACGTCGCGGATCTTGTCGGTCGGAACCTGGATGGAAACGATGCGCGGAGCGGTGCTGCGCGTGGTGTGGCGCGGCTCGGGAATCACATCGAGCATCTTCTGCAGGATGAAGGCGCGACCCTCCTTGGCCTGTTGCAGAGCGCGGGCCAGGATGTCGAAAGTGAGGCCGGTGGCCTTGTTGTCCATCTGCAGGGCGGTGATGCCCTCGGTGGTGCCGGTGACCTTAAAGTCCATGTCGCCCAGGAAGTCCTCGAGACCCTGGATGTCGGACAGGACCACGGTCTTGCCCTCCTCCTGGATCAGGCCCATGGCGATACCGGAGACCGGGCGCTTAATGGGCACGCCGCCGTCCATAAGGGCGAGCGTGGAGCCGCAGGTCGAAGCCATCGAAGAGGAGCCGTTGGACTCCATGACCTCGGAGACGACGCGGATGGCGTAGGGGAACTCGTTCTCGTCGGGGAGCACCGGAAGCAGGGCGCGCTCGGCCAGGTTGCCATGGCCGATCTCGCGGCGCTTGGGGCTGCCCATACGACCGGTCTCGCCGGTGCAGAACGGCGGGAAGTTGTAGTGATGCATGTAGCGCTTGCCCTCGGTAGGCTCGATGGTATCCAGACGCTGGCCCTCGTTGAGCATGCCGAGCGAAAGAACCGAGAGCACCTGGGTCTGACCGCGCTGGAACAGGCCGGAGCCGTGAACGAGCGGCAGGTAGTTGTCCTTCACCATGATGGGACGGATCTCATCGGCGGCACGACCGTCGGCGCGCTCGCCGGTCTCAACGACCATGGTGCGCATGGCCTTCTTCTCGAGCTTCTTGAGCGCCACGGGGATCTCGCGCTCCCAAGCGGCCTGCTCCTCCTCGGTGAACTCGGCGCGGATGGACTCCTTCAGAGCCTCGACCTTACCGATACGGGAGAGCTTGTCGGCGTCGCGAAGGGCGGCTGCCATCTCGTCGTAGTGGGCGAAGATGCGCTCCTGGACCTCCTCGACGGGCTGGTCGAGCGGGTACTCCTTCTTGACGATGGGGCCGTTAACCTGCTCCCACTCGGCGACGAACTCGTCCTGAGCCTGGCAGAAAGCGGCAAGGGCCTCCTGGCCAAACTTCATGGCGGCGAGCATGTCGTCCTCGGAGATCTCCTCGGCGCCGGCCTCGACCATCGAGATGAAGTCGGCGGATCCGCCCAGCTCCAGGTCCAGATCCGAGTTCTCGCGCTCCTCGTAGGTGGGGTTGACGATAAACTCGCCTGTCTCCACGTTACGGCCGATGCGCACGCAGGCAAGCGGGCCCTCGAAGGGCACGCCGCCAAGCGTCATGGCCAGGGATGCACCCATGACGTTGATGACATCGAAGGGGTTGACCTGGTCGGCGACGAGCGAGGTGGCGACGATGTGCACCTCGTTGCGGAAGCCATCCGGGAAGCTCGGGCGAATCGGGCGATCGATCATGCGGGCCGTGAGCGTGGCCTTCTCGCTGGGACGGCCCTCACGCTTGAGGTAGCCACCCGGGATGCGGCCGGCTGCGTACATCTTCTCGTTGAAGTCGACGGTCAGCGGGAAGAAGTCGTAGTTCTTGCGCTCCTTGGAGACGACCACGGTGTCGAGCATCGTGGTGTCGCCCTGCTTGACCAGGCAGGCGCCGGTGGCCTGCTTGGCAAGCTCGCCCGACTCAAAGGTGTAGGTCTTGCCGTACAGCTCAAAGGTCTTGGATACGAGTGTCATTGTTCTCCTTAACCCCGCAGACCCCTTGTCTGCGGGCTTCTCATGTGACGCGGGCCCCCTGCCCCCGCCACGCTTCAGAGCGTGATTGTTCGCGCCCTTACACAAAAAGAGCGCCCCGCTGCGCAGGACGCTCTTAGCATGTACAAATCCTACTGGATGTTGTCGCGGATGCCCAGAGCCTTGATGAGCTCACGGTACTCGACGATGTCGTTCTTCTTGATGTAGGAGAGAAGACGACGACGACGGCCGACGAGCATGAGCAGGCCACGACGAGTGTGGAAGTCCTTCTGGTGGGACTTCATGTGCTCGGTCAGCTCCTTGATGCGCTCGGTCAGGATGGCGACCTGAACCTTGGGGTTGCCGGTGTCGACCGGGGTGTTACCGAACTGGGCAGTCAGCTCCGCCTTGCGCTCTTTGGAAACAGTCATTGTTTCACCTTTCGTTTTACGTCGCCCTCGGGCGACTCGATTCGCCTCGGACTGGGAAGCCGCCGGTGGAGCGAGCAACCAAGGTCGAGGTACCAACAGGTCGGTATGTTACCACAAGCAGCCCGCGCCTGCGCATCATCACCGACCCAACATGAATTCCATCGCACGGAGGCGCTGATCGGTGTGCGTCGCAGCCCAAACATGCGAAAGCCCCAACAAAAAGGCTGCGGTATGGGGGTCGACCCTCTCGGCCATGAGCGCATCGAAGGTCATGGACATGAGGGCGCGCAGCCACGCGACCTCACCGGTCGACACCAGCTCGGCACCCGGAACGCTCGAAGCGCACGACCCGCACATGAGACCGCCCGCCTGGGGCGAAAAATACGACAACATGGGGTCTCCGCACAGCACGCAGGCCGAAAAATCGGGTCGATA
>CAJMRR010000194.1 GCA_905215835.1 uncultured bacterium
GGCGGCGCTATCGCAGCCGTTGCGGGGCTCAGCGTTATCGGGGCGGCAACCCATGGCTTTGGCATCCCCGCCTACCTTGACGGCATCCGCGGTTCACTTGACGACTACACCTGGGATCAGCTGCAGGAGATTTCGCTCAAGACTAAGGCCGCCGAGACCCGTAGCGAGGCACGCGAGATTGCCAAGCGCTATCACCTGCTCGATGACAACGGGCATATCCCCTATCCATGCACCAAGCGCGTCACGCTCACCAACGGGCTGCAGGTTGGCGCGCAGCTTGTGGGTATCCGCCACGACGAGCTTCTAGACGGTACGGGCAAGGCCGGGCTGACGTTTATGTTCGACGCGGGTATTGCCGAGCGCAACGCTGCAGCTGAACCGCCGAGCGCCGGCTGGGCAGATTGCGAGCTGCGGGAATGGCTCAACGGCGACGGCCTTAAGCTGCTACCCAACGAGTTGCGCGCGCTCATTAAAGGGGTCAAGAAGGTCTCGAACAATGTGGGCGCCGCCAACAGTGCATCGTGTCTGAGCGAGTTGCCCGCAACCCTTTGGCTGCCCGCCATGGTCGAGCTGTGCGGTACGCAACCGCCCGATTCGTTTGCCAAGGACTATCACTACCTGGCAGACATCTACAACAGCGAGGGCAAGGAGTACCAACTCTTCCGCGAGCTCAAGGTGAGCCCGTATTCCACGAACGAGACGATGGTCCGTCAGTGGAAGGGCAAGGACACCTGCTGGTGGGAGCGCACGGTGAGCCCCGACTCATCGGAGAGTGGAGGCACACTCTATTTGAATCGCGTGGGCCACGACGGCGACGCCTTTACGTACGCAACGCCTGCGGACAAGCCAAACAAACGAACCTGTGTGATCCCCGGATTCTGTATCTAGAGAGCGGGCGTCTTGCCGTGACGGGACCCCTCCCCGGCAATTGTCTCGATCTGTAACAGTTAGAGGTCATATTTGCTGCTAGATGTTACAGAACGAGACATTGAGTTTCCTGCCAACTGTTTGTCTTGATCTGTAACAAATACTCGGTAAAACGGGGTCTAGTTGTTACAGATCGAGACGTTAGTTTTCGGCTGAAATGTTTGTCTAAATCTGTAACAGCTATGGTTCAAAAACCGGTCCAGACGTTACAGATTGAGATGATTGGTTGGGACGGTCCATCGGCCAACCAACTATCCTCATCTGTAACGAAATGTCATACATTTCTTTCTGTACTGTACACCCCCAGGGGGTATGGGTGTATAGTATCAGCAGGTTAACAATTCCAACACCGAACCACAGAAAGGAGAAGCCATGGCTCAAGATAAGTTTGACGTGGGCGGCATGACGTGCGCCGCGTGCCAAGCGCACGTGGACCGTGCCGTCAGCAAACTCGACGGCGTCCAAAGTGTCGCGGTCAATCTGCTCGCCGGCTCTATGCTGGTGGACTACGACCCTGCGCAGGTCTCCCCCGACGATATCTGCAGCGCTGTCGATCGCGCGGGCTACTCGGCCTCGCCCGTCAGCACGGGCATCGACGCCTCCCAAAACGGCAGTACGCAAGCCAGGTCCGGCGCCGCCCATATGGAGTCGCCCACCAAAAAGCTGGAGGCCGCCGCCTCCGCCATGCGCACCCGCCTCATCATCTCGATCGTATTCCTCATCCCACTGTTCTACATAGGCATGGGGCACATGCTCGGCTGGCCGCTGCCCGGTATTTTCACCGACCATACCCACAGCATGACACTCGCGCTCACCGAGCTCGTCCTGCTCATCCCCATCGTCTACGTCAACGACGCGTACTTTATCAACGGGATTAAATCGCTCGCGCACGGCGCGCCCACCATGGACGCCCTTATTGCCGTGGGCGCCACCGCCTCCATCGCCTGGTCGCTCTACGCCATGTTCATCATGGCCGACCAGCTAGCCGCAGGTCAGGTGCACGAGGCCATGATGACGAGCATGGACAACCTGTATTTTGAGAGCGCTGGCACCATCCTGTCGCTCGTCACCGTGGGCAAATACCTCGAGACGCGCAGCAAGTCCAAGACCGGCGGCGCTATCGAGGCGCTCATCGACTTGGCACCCAAGACCGCGACCGTCGTGGCAGAGGACGGCAGCGAGGCCACCGTCGACGTCGATGCCATTCTGCCCGGCCAGGTGCTGCGTGTGCGCCCCGGCGAGTCCATCCCCGTTGACGGCGTGGTGCTCGAGGGCAGCTCGGCCGTGGACGAAAGCGCGCTCACCGGCGAATCCATTCCCGTGGAGAAGACCGCCGGCGACACTGTCAATGCGGCCACGGTCAACCGCACGGGCTCGTTTACCTTCCGCGCCACGCGTGTGGGTGCCGACACGTCGCTCGCCAAGATTATCCAGCTCGTCGAGGACGCCAACGCCACCAAGGCGCCTATCGCCCGCATGGCCGACAAAGTCGCCGGCGTGTTCGTGCCCGTGGTGTTCGTGATCTCGGCCGTGACCTTTGCGGCGTGGATGGCACTGACCGGCAGCATAAACGAGGCGCTCACCTCCGCCGTGGCCGTGCTGGTGATCAGCTGCCCGTGCGCGCTGGGTCTGGCCACGCCCGTGGCCATCATGGTGGGCACGGGAAAAGGGGCG
>CAJMRR010000195.1 GCA_905215835.1 uncultured bacterium
CCCTGCCGAAGGCCTTTGGTGCTGTGGAAAACGCCCGTGCTCGCGTCTGGCTGTGTGGCAAATGTCAGACGGAGCGCCGGACGCGCGGACTTTGTGCGTTCGCGCTCATTAGGTAAAAACAGAGCCGCCCGTATCGGGCGGCTCGGCAATCAAAAACCTTGGATTCGGGGCATAAACTACTGGTTTGTTTGCCCCTCGAGCATGCCGTCGAGGGTGCGCCAGGCGAGCTCGGCGCATTTGACGCGGGCGGGCATGTGCGAGATGTCCTGGAGCTGGGCGGCTTCGTCCAGGTCTTCCAGGTCCTCCTCGGAGAGCTTCTCGCCGCGGATCATGGCGAGGAAGAGCTCTGCCAGGCGGCGAGCTTCCTCGACGGTCTCGCCGGTGATGAGATCAGCCATGATGTCGGCACTGGCCTGGCTGATGGCGCAGCCGTGGCCGGTAAAGGAGGCCTCCTCGATCACGTTGTTCTCGACACGCAGCTGCAGAGTGAGCTCGTCTCCGCAGCTGGGGTTGATGCCGTCGTGCTCGTGCGTGGGAGCATCCATCTCGTACTTGAAGTCGGGGTGCGAGTTGTGCTCCATAAATGTGGTGGAGGTGTACAGATTACCCATTGAACGTGCTCCAAACGTGATGCAGGCCGGCGATGAACTTGTCAATGTCGGCCTTGTCGTTGTAGAAGGCCATGCTGGCGCGGCAGCAGGCAAGGTTCTCGACGCCCAGCCAGGTGAGCAGCGGCTGTGCACAGTGGTGACCGGCGCGGATGCAGACGCCGTCCATGTCCATGATGCTCGCGACGTCGTGCGGGTGGATGCCGCGGACGTTAAAGCTCACAACGCCGTGGTGGTTGTCCCAATAGATGGAGCCGATGATCTGGACAAAGTCGAGCTGCATGAGTTCGCCCATCAGGTAGTGGACGAGTGCCTGCTCGCGTGCCTGGATGTTTTCGTAGCCAACCGTGTTGACGAGGTAGTCGAGTGCCGCACCCGTGGCGAAGATGCCGGCGGCGTCCTGCGTGCCGGCCTCGAATTTCTCGGGAACGGGCGCCCAGACGGCGTCCTGCTCGGTAACAGAGTCGATCATCTCGCCGCCGGTGAGCATGGGCGGCATGGCGTTGAGCAGGTCCATCTTGCCCCACAGCACGCCGATGCCCATGGGGCCCATAGCCTTGTGTGCGCTAAAGGCAAAGAAGTCGGCGCCCAGGTCGGCCACATCGACCGGCATGTGCGGCAGCGACTGCGCACCGTCGACGACCAGGTAGCCGCCATACTTGTGCACGAGCTTGCCGAGGTTCTTGACTGGGTTCTCGACTCCCAACACGTTGGAGACCTGACCCGCGGCCAGAATCTTGGTCTTGGGACCAACCTTGGCAAGAACCTCCTCGGTGGTGAGCTGACCGGTCTTGGTGGGGTAGAGGTAGACGAGCTTGGCGCCGGTCTCGCGGCAGACCTGCTGCCACGGAATCAGGTTGGAGTGGTGCTCCATGATGGTGATGACGACCTCGTCGCCCGGCTCGAGGACTGTGGGTGCAAAGCTCTTGGCGACCAGGTTGAGCGACTCGCTCGTGTTGCGGGTGAAGACGACCTCGTTGGCCTGGGCAGCGCCGATGAGGTCGG
This sequence comes from uncultured bacterium, assembly GCA_905215835.1. Lineage (GTDB taxonomy): Bacteria > Actinomycetota > Coriobacteriia > Coriobacteriales > Coriobacteriaceae > Collinsella. The sequence goes on from CAJMRR010000195.1 coordinate 1,614, forward strand.
CGATCTGCTGGCGCACCTTCGCGATAGCCTCAGTGGCCTCGACGGACAGCGAGTACAGGCCGCGCAGAGGGTTGGCGTTCATGCGCTGGTAGAAGTCACGCTCGGCGTCGAGCACGCAGGCGGGGCGCTGCGCGGTGGCGGCACTATCGAGGAAGGCGATCTCGGGGTGCTGCTGGAAAAGCGGGAACTGTGCCTTGTAGGGATTGGTCTCGATGTCGACGGTAGGCCAGCCGCGCGAGGCCTCGTCACTGGCGTCGAGCTCCATAGGCTCCGGTGCGGTACAGGTATCGCATTTAACGTGCTCGGTGTCGATCATGCGAGCTCCTCTTCAAAGTTGTTGATCAGGTTGTTGCCCAAGCGGACGACGGCTGCGCGGGTGCGCTCGTCGGTGGCGGAAAGCGCGGCGTCCTCCAGCTTGGCGCGAATGAACAGGTCCTCGGCGGCGTTTTGGTCAAGGCCACGGCAGGCGAGATAGAACAGTTGCTCGTCGCGGACGTGGCCGATCGTGGCGCCGTGGTTGCCGGCGACGTCGTCCTCGTCGCAGAGAATGACGGGAACGGTCTTGTTGTCGACGCCCTTGTTGGCCAAAAGCACCGTCTCGCGCTCGGTGCCGGTTGCGCCCTTGCAGCCGTGCACGAGGTCGATGGTGCCACGGTAGACCTTCTTGGACGTGCCAGTCAGCACGCCGTTGGCGTCGATCTCGCACTCGGTCTTGCGGCCGCGGTGGCGCAGCTTGTAGTTAAAGTCGCGCACCTGCTCGCGGGCGCCCAGGTAATCGGTATCGATCGTCACCTTGGCGGTATCGCCCAGCAGGTCGCCGGCAAGGCCGGTGGCGCTGGCGCCAGCACCCAGGACGGTGTGCTGCACGTTGACGCGCGCGCCCTCGTCCAGGAACAGGCCGGTGTCGTCGAGCGCGATCCAGCTATCGTCGAGAGGCTGCGTGCAGGT
>CAJMRR010000196.1 GCA_905215835.1 uncultured bacterium
GTACTGGCCATCAAAGACCACGTCGGCGGCGTCCACGTCCCACACCTGGGCAGCCTTGGCACAGATCTTCTCACGCAGCTCGGTCGCGGCGTTCTTGGCGGCAAGGCCCGTCACGTACGTACCCGAGCTCGCGTACGAGCCGGCGTCGAACGGCGACACATCGGTGTCCACGCCGCGCACCACAATGAGCGAGCTCTCCACGCCCAGCTCCTCGGCGGCAATCTGCGCCAGGATCGTGTCGACGCCCATGCCGTTATCGGTGGCGCCGGTGCCGATGGTAATGAAGCCGTCCTCTTCCAGACGCATGTCGATGCCGGCGATGTCCACGTTGGAGATGCCCGAGCCCTGCATGGTGAGCGCGCAGCCCAGGGCGCGCACGCGGTCGCCCAGGTCCACGGCCAGCGGCTTGTCGCGCCAGCCCATCATATCCATCGCGCGCAGCAGGCAGCGGTCGAGCGCGCAGGCGTTGAGCTTCTCGTTGTAGTACTGCGGCATGATTTCGCCCTCGCGCACGATGTTCTTAAGGCGCAGGTCGGCGGGATCCATGTGCAGCATGTCGGCGAGCTCGTTGACGGCGCTCTCCACGGCAAACTGGCCCTGGGTGGCACCGTAGCCACGATACGCGCCGCCACGGTTGGTATTGGTGTAGACGGCGTCCCAGCTAAAGCGGCTCGCCTTCACGTGGTTGTAGATGGGCAGGCTCTTGTGACCCGAAAGGCCGATCGTCGTGGTAGCGTGCTCGCCGTACGCGCCGGCGTTGGACAGCGTGTGCAGATCGATGGCCGTGATGGTGCCGTCGTTCATGGCGCCCAGCTTAACGGTCATCTGCATCTGGTGGCGCGAATTGCCCGCGGTGATGGTCTCCTCGCGGGTGTAGCAGCAGTAGCTCGGACGGCCGGTCTGCTGGGTAACGAATGCCACGAAGATCTCGCAGCAGCCCGTCTGCTTGGAGCCAAAGCCGCCGCCGATGCGCGGCTTAATGACCTGCACCTGCGACTGCGGAATGTCGAGCGACTGCGCGACCATGCGGCGCACGTGGAAGGGCACCTGTGTAGAGGTGGTCACCGAGATGCGCCCGAACGCGTCGGTCGTCGCGAAGGCACGGAAGGTCTCCATGGGCGCGGTCTGCGTGGCCTGGCTGGTGTAGGTGCGGGTGAAGACGATGTCGCTCTGGGCAAATGCCTCGTCCAAGTCGCCAAAATCACTGGTACCGCTGCACACCAGGTTGCGCGGAACATCGCCGCCCTGCGGGAACATAAAGGTCACGTCGCCCTCGGGATGGACCACGATGTCGTTATCGAGCGCCTGGGTAAAGTCAAGCAGGGGCTCAAGCACCTCGTAGTCGACCTTGATGAGCTTGAGCGGCGGCATGTCCAGCGGCAGGTGCGCCTTGTCGGCGGCCTCCTCGGTCTCGGCGGCGACGATCGCCACCTCCTCGTTTTGGTAGCGCACCAGGTTCTCGAGAATCAGGCGGTCGTAGGGACTCGGCTGCGGATAACTCTGACCGGCGATGGTAAAGCGGCGCTTGGGCACGTCCTCGTAGGTGTAGACGCCCACCACGCCGGGCACCTTCAGGGCGCGCGACGTATCGATGGAGCGGATCTTGGCGCGGGCATACGGGCTGCGTTTGAGCTTGACGATGAGCGCGCCGGCGGGCACCAGGTCGCCCGTGTAGACGGGACGGCCTTCGAGCAGCGCCTTCGAGTCCTTCTTGGGCTGCTTGTGAGTGATCTGCTTGTAGGAGACACCGTCGGAGCTGGTGTTATTGACCGGCAGCTCGGGCATCTCGAAGCCCACCTGCACGCCGGACTCGTTGAGGAAGCGGACGATGGCGCGCAGCTGGCTCTCGTAGCCGCTGCAGCGGCAGAGGTTGCCGGCCAGCTGGCGCGACAGCTCCTCGCGCGTGGCGACGAGGCTCGGGTCCTCCTTGGCGGCGCGGGCGAGCGCCAGCACGTTCATGATAAGGCCGGGGGCGCAAAAACCACACTGCTCGGCGCCTTCGGCAGCCATCGCACGGGCGAGTGCCTCGGACTCGGCCTTGAGGCCCTCAAGCGTGGTGATGGAGCGGCCCTCGACGCGCGCGGCGGGAACCGAGCAGCTCAGCACCGGGTCGCCGTCGAGCCACACCGTGCACAGGCCGCAGTTGGTGGTCTCGCAGGCACAGCGCACCGACGCGCAGCCCTGCTCGCGCAGCAGCGCAAAGAGCATGGTATCGGGGGCAATCTGAACCTTGACCTTGCGACCGTTGAGCGTAAAGGAAAGATCGATGAGTTTGGCAGCCATTAGCGCACCTCGCTAGAATCGACGCCGGGCACGCGGCGGCAGGAATACTCGTCCGTGGCAAACTTAGGCACTTGCACGGTCTCGAGCTCGTGGGCAAGCGCAGCCGAAAGCTCGATGCCGGCGGCGCGGCGCACGGCCTGAATCGCCAGCGGGGCCGAGATGCGGCGGCGGTAGTCGGCCGAGCCCCACAGGTTGGTGCCGTAGCTCAGGGCACGCACGGATGCGGC
>CAJMRR010000197.1 GCA_905215835.1 uncultured bacterium
CGAGGCGAGCGACTCGATAAAGTCGTCGGCGCTTGCGGTCTCTAGGATGGACTCAACGATGCGCTCGTGATAGCGCACACGATAGTTGTTCTCGTCCGGATGCGTGTGCAGCAGCTCGTCAATGATGTAGGCGTAATCGCGCGGGATGGCCTTACGCACCTTGGAGCGTGTATAGCGGCTCGAAAGCGAGCGGGCAACCATGATGAGCTGGTCGAGCGTGGTTTTGTACCAGGTGGGCGAGTCCTCGCGCCGGCTGCGGACCAGCTCGATCTTCTCGCGCGGATAGTAGATGAGCGTGCACAGCTCGCCCTTTTCGTCAAAGGAGAGCGTGTCGCCAAAGATCTCGTCGACATGTTCGCGCACGACGCCCGAGCAGTTGTTGAGGATGTGCATAAAGGCTTCGTACTCGCCGTGCACGTCGCTCATAAAATGCTCGGTGCCTTTGGGTAGGTTGAGAATGGCCGAGAGATTGATAATCTCGGTAAACGCGGATTGCTCGGTGGGAAATTGTCTCGACAGCAGACGCAGATACTTAAAGTCTTGCGGGTTGCGATCGAATGCGACCATGAAACACCTTCCGATATGGTTGGTAAAACTGATAAACAGCGTCAAGCGTTTATCAGTATGCGCCGGCTTTGTTTCGATTTTGCGCCGGCGGCTGAATTGTCGGCTGAACGGTTTGGTAAATCGATTTAGTTGAGGTTGATGTGTCGGTTGGGTGGAGACGAAGGGGGTGATTTTGCCCATATGGGCCCATGGCGGGGATGGGGATGTTCATGATAAAGATATTCAATGCAAATGGTTCGAATTGGTAAATAGTGGACGTTTGTATCGTATTTAGGCTTGCTGTGCGATAATTTGCGCAGCAATACTTAAGGAGCCTCATATGAGTGATTTTGTCCTGACCTGTGAATCCGCCGCCGACCGAACCCGTGAGTTCTTTGCGTCGCGCAATATCCCTGTCGTGTGTTTTCATTACGAGATCGACGATGTTGTCTATACGGACGATCTGTATCAGTCGATTACGCCGGACGAGTTTTTTGCCCAGATTGCCGCGGGCGCCATGCCCAAGACGTCTCAGGTGAGCGTGGGTGAGTACGAGGAGTTTTGGGAGCCGTTTGTTGCCGAGGGTAAAGACGTGCTGCACCTGGCGTTGTCGTCGGGTATTTCGGGCACGTATGGATCGGCCTGCGTTGCGGCACAGATGCTCGCGGATCGCTATCCTCAGGGCGGCAAGGTGCGCGTCATCGATTCGTTGGCGGCGTCTTCGGGCTTTGGTCTGCTGGCGGAATGTGCCGCCGACGTTCGCGATAGCGGCGCTTCGCTCGACGAGACGGCCGCTTGGATTGAGGAGCATAAACTCAACCTTCACCACTGGTTCTTCTCGACCGATCTGTCGAGCTACCTGCGCGGCGGTCGCATTTCGGCTGCGAGCGCGATTATCGGCACGGCGCTTAAGATTTGCCCGCTTATGACCGTCGATTGCGAAGGTGGGCTGTCGCCACGTGAGAAGATCCGCACCAAGAAGCGCGCGATTTCCGAGATGGCTAAGACCATGATGAAACACGTGCAGGACGGTGTGGATTATTCGGGTAAGTGCATCTTGTCCCATTCGGCGTGCCGCGAGGATGCCGAGGCCGTTGCGGCGCTGATTGAGGAACAAGTTCCGCGGCTCAAAGGCAGGATTGAGATCAACAATATCGGTGCTCTGATTGGTTCGCACACCGGACCTGGTACGGTTGCGCTCTTCTTTATGGGCGACAAACGCGTGGATTAACTTGGCCCATCACGTCGCGCACGATTGCTCAAACGAAAACGGCCCGTCTCACGTTTGTGGGGCGGGCCTTGCTGTTGCGGTTAGCGTTTCTTTCCGCGGAAGAAGAAGCCGTGCAGCGAGGGCTTGAGTCCACGGTTGGCGCGACGCTCCTCGATATGATCGTGGATCGAAGCGACGCGTTCGATAACCTCGTCGGGAATCGGCACGTCGGGATTCATGTTCTCGACCTGGCTGACCTCGGCGGCGGCGACCTGGTCGATAATGGGCACATCGTCGTGCGAGATGACGGGCGTGGCGTCTTCCTTCATCTTGCGGTAGCGCTGCATCATGTCGGTCTGTAGCTGCTGGGCCGAAGGCGGCGTCCAAATGATGGCGTTGGCGCCGGCGGCGATGGTCTCGCGGATGCTCTCGGGCGTTTTGCCGCCCGGTGCGATGAGCGGCAGGTTGGGATAGTGCTCGCGCAGCTCGCGTAGGACCTGGGGCGTGTTTTTGCCGGCGGCGATGTTGAGAATCTTGGCTCCGGCGCGCACTTTGGCATGCGCATCATCGTCGCAACGTACGACTGTGGCGATGACGGGGATGTCGGCGATGTTGGTGATGTGCTCGACCATCTCGGCAGTGGCGGGGG
>CAJMRR010000198.1 GCA_905215835.1 uncultured bacterium
CCGCCGTCGCCGCCATCGGGGCCGCCCTTGGGGACAAATGCCTCGCGCCTAAACGACATGCATCCGGCTCCGCCGTCGCCGCCGCACACGTTAATGCGGCTGATATCGGTGAACTGTGACAACAGAATCGCCTCCTACAAAAAAGAGGGAGACCCTTGAATCCTAAAACTCAAGTGCCTCCCACATATGTGCTCTATGAAGGGTGAATTACGCGTTCGCGAGCGGGCGTACGCTGACCCTGTGCTTGATACCCTTGTGGAACTCAACGGTACCGTCGACCAGCGCGAACAGCGTGTCGTCCTTACCACGGCCAACGTTCTCACCCGGGTGGATGTGCGTGCCGTGCTGACGGACGAGAATCGTGCCCGTGGTTACCGTCTGGCCGGCATAGCGCTTCGTGCCAAGGCGCTGACCGCGGGAGTCACGGCCATTACGGGAGGAACCGAGTCCTTTTTTGTGTGCCATTGTGTATACCTACTCTTTCGTTACGAGTGTAATCTACTCGGCGACGGGAGCCTCGGCAACAGCCTCAGCCTCTGCCTTGACAGCCTTCTTGGCGCGGGAGGTAGCCTGAACCTTCACGATCTTCAGCTTGGTGAGCTGCTGACGGTGACCCTTCAGACGACGATAGCGCTTGCGCTTGTGGAACTTGAAGACCAGCTGCTTCTCGCCCTTGAACTGCTCAACGATCTGAGCGGTAACCTTGGCCTTGGCCAGCTTGTCGGGATCGGTGACGATCTTCTTACCATCGTTGAGGAAGATAACCGGCAGGGTGACCTTGTCGCCCTCATTGCCCTCGATCTTCTCGACGGTGATGACATCGTCGGTGGCGACCTTGTACTGCTTGCCGCCCGTGTTAACGATTGCGTACATGTTTACTTGCCCTTCATGCATCAGTTAGTGCAACAGCCGAATATAGTAGCAGGCGAAAATACCCCCGTCAACGAGTATGTGGAGCAAATCCACAAGTTCGCACAGGTATGGGGCTGACGAGTCGGCCCTCGTCGTCCTCGCATGCTTGATTCTGACGCTCGACATCGTAGGAGCAGATGGTCACGAGGTCTTGCATACCGGTGGAAACAATAGGTGCATCCACGCCCGGGGTCAAGCCCTGCAACAAAACATCAGCAGCGGAAAGCAAAATTTCCGGACGCATGGAGCCCTCGTTGTCGGCATGGGTGTCGAGCATGAGCACCAAATGGTCTGGGCGCTCCCCCGCCGTGAGCTCATAGCCCACGAGCGTGTGATCCAAATCCAAGCGCTTGCTCTTTTTGCCGCGCGCGTAGTCGATGCCGTGGCCCGCGCGCAGCGTGTCGATCGCACGACGCACCTCGTCGGCGCTTACGGGCGCCTCGGGATCCAAGTGCAGGTCGATGCGATACGACAGGCGCGTGAGCTGCGCCGTCAACGCCGGCGTGCGCACGTCGATGTACGCCGCCTCGATGGGCGCCAGATCGGCCGGAGACGCCGCAGCCAGGCGCCCAAACGCCTCGTCGAGCGCCACGAACTCGGTCATAAACAGGTCATACCACTCGCAGGTCGACGACGTACCCACCGGCAACGCCGAAGAGAAGCCCACGCGCATGTGCGGAGAGAAGCCCTGCGTGACGGCATAGGGAAGTCCCGCACGGCGCACGATGCGCTCAATGGTATGGATTACTTCGAGATGGCCCAGGTACTTAAGGCGATCGCGCTTGCCATAGCGAACACGAAGCCTAAAGAGCGAGGGGTTGTCGGTCAGGCGCTCACTCATGCGCGATCACCCATCAATACATTCTTGGCGTGGAGCGTGGGGCAGATCCCGCAGCCGGTGCACGACGTGCGGGTACAGTCGGGAGTCGTGACACCCTCGAGCGAGCGACGGTACTCGCGCTCGAGGAAGCCGCGCGTGCAGCCGGGGCTCACATGCTCCCACGGCAGGCGCCAGTCCAACTCGTAGGGCAGGTGCACAAGCTCATTGAGGTCGATGCCGTTTTTGGCAGCAGCCTCCTTCCAGTTATCGAGCGAGAAATGCTCTACCCAGGCGTCAAAGCGAGAGCCCGCGCGCCAAGCATCGATGATAACGGGCGTCATGTCGCGACCGGCGCGGGACAGCGCGGCCTCGATGAGCGAGGTCTCGGCATCGTGGTAATGCACGCGGACGGCACGGTTGCGAACACTTGTGACAAGCAGCTTCTGGCGACGCTTGACGTCGTCGTAGTCGAGCTGCGGGCACCACTGAAAGGGCGTTGCGGCCTTGGGGATAAACACCGAAACCGAGATGGAAACCGAGATCGAGCCGCGACGAGCCTTGGGCACCACGGAACGACCGAGCTCCAGCACGTGATCGGCCAGATTGGCGATGGCCACGATGTCCTCGTCACGCTCGCCGGGAAGGCCCATCATAAAGTAGAGCTTCATGCGGT
>CAJMRR010000199.1 GCA_905215835.1 uncultured bacterium
GCGGGCTTGCCCGGAACGGCGCGCTCGGCAAGAATCGCGATGTAGCCGGTCGGGCGCTCACCCTCGGCAGGACCCGGCCAGTCCTTAAGCGCGCCGGCCCATGCAAGCTCGTCAAACACGCGAGCGCAGTCCTCTGCACCGCCCACCACATGAAAACGCAGACGCTGAGCATTGGCGCCGCAGGGAGCCAGGTGCGCCAGTTCCGCCAGCTCGAGCAAAAACTCGCGCGGCACGCGCATGGACTCGTCAAAACGGCGGCACGTACGGGCACGACGGACCAGCGCATCAAACGCTTCCAGACCGAGCTTTTCGCGACCTTGCTTTGCCATCGATTCGACACTCGACGGTGCCTCGGGAACTGCTTCGTTCATAGGGACCCCCAATACAAGCCAATTGTCCTTAGGAAAATCTAACCTAAAACGTAGGCAATAACGAACAGGGCTGCAATGTTCTACATCTGTTGAATAGAAAATCGCGACGTGGGGAACAACGGAAACAATTCGGGACCTTTGGGTTACGTTTCGCCCTCCCCGACCCATGCGCCAGCGCCTTTAGGCGATACTGGTTGTAACGATCAAGGCTTACGCCGCACGGAAAGGAGACATTATGGGCATCTTTAAGAACGATGACCAAAAATCGAGCCAATTTGGATTTGACGAGAAAAGCATGGCGGGCAAAGCCGTCAAGGCCGTACGCTGGATCTACGCCATCACGGGCGTCTTAGCACTCATTGCTGGTATCGCGCTGCTTTTTGCACCCGCCAAGTCCCTCGTCTTTTTGACGACCGTCCTGGGTTTTTACTTTGTAATCACCGCTGCCATCAGGCTGTTCACCGCCATTTTTGAGCCGCTGCTGCCCACCGGCTGGCGCGTGACGAGCATCATCTCCAACCTACTCATTATCCTGGGCGGCGTCATAATCCTGCGCAACCAGGCCTTCTCGACCGCGACGCTCACCACGATGGTGGTTATCGTGGCCGGCTTTGGCTGGATTGTCGAAGGTGTCATGTCCATTCTGGAGTCCGAGCTTTCGTCCAACCGCGCCCTCGCCATCCTGAGCGGCGCACTCTCCATCATCGCCGGCATGTTCGTGTTTATCTATCCGCTGTGGTCGGCCAAGATGCTCGTCATCTTTAGCGGCGCCGCGCTGCTGGTGTTTGGCGTAACGCTGATTGTTCGCGCTATTCAATTTGGCAAACTGGTGCACTAGATGCCACGAACGCTCTTTATTGATGCCGACGCCTGCCCGGTCACGCGCGAGTCGATTGACTGCGCGCGGCGGGCGGGCGTCGCCGTTGTTATCGCCGGCAACAGCACGCAAAACTTGGAACGGCACATTCGCCGCGACGACCCGCGCGATGCCGAGCACGCGCGACGCGGCTTTTGGGTCACGACGCTCGATGTGAGCGTGGGCGCCGACAGCGCCGACTTTGCCATTGTCGAACGCCTGCAGGCGGGCGACGTAGTCGTGACGCAGGACATTGGCTTGGCGAGCATGGTGCTCGGCCGCGATGCCGCCGCAATCGGTGTGCGCGGGCGCGTCTACGACAAGGCGACCATCGACATGCAACTGTTTATTCGCCACGAGGAAAAGAAGGTGCGCCGCGCCGGCGGACGCACTCGCGGACCGGCGGCATTTACCAGCGAAGACCGCGCTCGCTTTAAGCGCAACCTCACCGAGCTGCTGCGCTAACCAAGGTAGATTTTTGGGACATGTCCGGAAATCTGCTTTTTTGCTTTGGCGATTGACACGCATCCAACGCCCAGGTCATGGCGGTAGATTTTACGGCATGCCCCAGTTTTTACGGCATGCCCCAAGCATCTACTTAGAGGCCAAAGGCAGAAAGGATAAGACCCCAGCCCGCACCGATGACGTACATCATGATCAGGAACAGGACGTTTTCGCGGGCGCTGCGGTTGGTGCGGAACAGCACCAGGTAGCCCACACCGGCAGAGATGAGCGTGCCGGCGAGCATCGGGGCCAGCTGCAGCGCGCCTTCCAGGTACAGTTGCGTGATGACGACGCTGGCCGAGCAGTTGGGAATCAGGCCGACGAGTGCCGAGCCCAGGACCGCAAGCGTCTCGTTGCCGCGCAGGAACTGCTCGATTGCGGACTCGCCGAACGACTCGAGCACGGCGACCAGAATCAGCGTCACCAGAAAAATGAATACCGAGACCTGCACGGTGTGCGAAATCGCGCTGCGTATGATCGACAGGACAGGCGTCCCTTCGTGGGAGTGGGAGTGACCGTGGCCATCATGGTGTTCATGCTCGCCCTCATGACCGTGATCGTGGCCATGTCCGTGGTCGTGCTCGTCCTCGTCTTCATCACAACCGCAATGGTCGCGCTCGCACAGCTCGTGGATGTGGTCGGCGCTCACGCCCGCCTCGGCCACCTCG
>CAJMRR010000200.1 GCA_905215835.1 uncultured bacterium
GGCTTGCCGCTGCGCGCGACTCTATCTGGCACGCCGGTCTGCCGCTGGAGCTCGGTCTTGCCGAGGCTCAACAGACGCTGCTGCAAAACGGCCTGCGCTCGCGCGTGGTGCTCGAGGCCGACGGCAAGCTCATGGACGGTACCGATGTCGCCGTTGCCTGCCTGCTGGGCGCCGAGGAGTTTGGCTTTGCGACCATGCCGCTCATCTCGATGGGCTGCCTCATGCAGCGCGACTGCCAGCAGGATACCTGCCCCGCCGGCATCGCCACGCAAAACTGCCGCCTGCGTCGCGGCTTCCGCGGCAAGCCCGAGCACGTCGAGCACTTTATGCTCTTTGTTGCCGAGCAACTGCGCGAGGTCATGGCGAGCCTGGGCTTCCGCACCGTCGACGAGATGGTCGGCCATCCCGAGTGCTTACGCCAGATCGAGGTCCCGGGCAACCGCAAGGCTAACCTGCTGGATCTGTCGCCCGTGCTGGCGAGCGCGACCTGTGAGTTTGGTGCCCACATCCCGGGTGCCGACGGCCGTCACTTCCTGCCTCAGATGGCTGCGGACAGCGAGCTCGACAAGACGCTCGACTCCACGTTGTTTGTGCCCTATACGGCCGATGCCCGTGCGCACCTGCGTCCGATTCGCTTCCGCGCCGATATCGCCAACGTCAACCGCTGCGTGGGCACCATCTTGGGCAACGCGGTGACCAAGGCGCATCCCGAGGGCCTGCCCGCCGGCTCCATCACCATCGATTGCGATGGTTCGGCCGGTCAGAGCTTTGGCGCCTTCCTGCCGCGCGGCATTACGCTCAACGTGTGCGGCGACGCCAACGACTACTTTGGCAAGGGCCTTTCGGGCGGCGAGGTGTCGGTGCGCCCCAACCCGCATGCGACCTACAAGTTCGATGAGAACATCATCGTGGGCAACGTTGCGTTCTTTGGCGCCACGAGCGGCCGCGGCTTCATTAACGGCCTGGCAGGCCAGCGCTTTGGCGTACGCAACTCCGGTGCCACGGTGGTGGTCGAGGGCTGCGGCAACCATGGCTGCGAGTACATGACGGGTGGTCTGGCGCTCATCCTGGGCGAGGTCGGGCAGAACTTCGCCGCCGGCATGACGGGTGGCGTGGCCTATGTCTTTGACCAGTACGGCACGCTCGATGCCCGTGTGAACCACGAGAGCGTTGAGCTTAAAGCCCCGACGGCCGGCGAGCTGGCGCAGATTCGCGAGCTCATCCAGGAGCACGTGGACGCGACGCAGAGCCCGCGCGGCATTAAGCTGCTCTACAGCTTTGAGACGATGAGCAAGCACTTTGTGAAGGTCATTCCGACCGAGTACGAGCGCGTGCTGGCGATTGTCGCCGCGGGCGAGGCTGCCGGCAAGACGCATACGCAGGCCGAGGAGCTGGCGTTTGACATTGTGACCGGTCGCGCGAGTGACGCGGATGTTGCTCGCTTCGATGTCGCGGGCGGTGCTGCGGGTGCTGCGTCCGTGGCTGCCAGCTCTGTTGCTTCGACCAAGAAGGAGGCGTAAGTGCCATGGGTAAGCCCGGTGCTTTTCTTGATATCGATCGCGTGACCCATGAGCTGCGCCCCGTGGAGGAGCGCAGCCGCGATTTCGATCCGCTGTACGTGGAGCTCGACGACGACGCGCGCCGTGCCCAGGCGAGCCGCTGCATGATGTGCGGTGTGGCGTTTTGTCAGATGGGCGCGAGCTTTGGCAAGGCACGTCCGAGCGGTTGTCCGCTGCACAACCTGATTCCCGAGTGGAACGAGCTGGTGTACCGCGGCCGTTGGGACGAGGCTGCCGAGCGCCTGTCACTCACCTCGCCCATGCCCGAGTTCACGAGTCGCGTGTGCCCGGCGCTGTGCGAGGCCGCATGCAACCTGGGCTCGGTCGATGGCCAGCCCACGACGATCCATGACAACGAGCGCGCGATTAGCGACCATGAGTGGGCCAACGGCGGTCCGCACCGCTTTGAGCCGGCAGGGGAGGGTGCACCCACGGTTGCCGTGGTGGGCTCCGGTCCCGCTGGTCTGGTGGCAGCATGGGAGCTTGCGCGTCGTGGCGCCCGCGTGACGGTGTTTGAGCGCGACGACCGCCCGGGCGGTCTGCTCATGTACGGCATTCCCAACATGAAGCTCGAGAAGTCCGTGGTCGAGCGTCGCGTGGCGCTCATGCGCGAGCTGGGCATTGCGTTCGAGCTGGGTGCCGACGTGAGCGATCCTAAGGTTGCTGCCAAGCTCGATGGCTTTGACGCCGTCGTGGTGACTGCTGGTGCCCGCGCCCCGCGTGGGCTTTCGGCTGCGAACATCGATGCGCCCGGCGTGGTGTATGCCGTGGACTATCTGACGGCTTCGACCGTCTCGGTGCTCGATGGCGGCGAGCCCGCGGTGAACGCGCGCGG
>CAJMRR010000201.1 GCA_905215835.1 uncultured bacterium
ACGCAGCAGCTGTGTAGACGGGCGCACGATTGCTGCGCTGGGCGAGCGCGCCGAAGCGGCAGGCTCCGATGCGGCCCGCTCGCAGGCGGACTTTCTCAAGCGTCACCTTGCCAGCTCCATTGTGCGCGATTTTGAGTACCTGCGCCTGGTGGGCTTTGGCGGCAAGCCCTGGGTCACGCTCGGCCAGAGCTACGGCGGCTTTTTGACGCTGAGCTATCTGTCGCTCTTCCCCGAGGGCGTGGCGGCAAGCTTTACCTGCGGCGGTATTCCGCACGTACCGGCGAGCGCCAGCGAGGTCTACGCGCACACCTTCCCGCGCATGGCAGCCAAGACGCAGCAGTACTACGACCGCTACCCCGCCGACGTCGAGCGCGTGGCGGCGCTGGCCGATGCGATCGAGGAGCAAAAGCCCGTGCTGCCCGACGGCTCGCCGATGACGGTGGAGCGCCTTCAGCTCATGGGCAGCGACTTTGGCATGAAGCCGAGCTTTGAGCGCATGCACTGGATTATCGACCATGCTTTTATTGACGGCGACGGCACGCTAAGCTGCGGAACCTCGGTATCAGACAGCTTTTTGATGCGCGCCTTCGAGCGCACCAACACGCGTACAAACCCGCTGTACTGGACGCTGCAGGAGTTCATCTACGCCGACGGCGACACCATGCCCATTCGCTGGGCCGCGGCAGAAGAGAAGGCACACCGTGCCGAGTTCGACACCCTCGCGCGCCCGCTCATGTTTACCGGCGAGGCCATGTTCCCGTGGATGTTTGAGCAGATGCCCGAGCTCAAGCCCTTCAAGCCCGCGATGGATCTGCTGATGGAAGACACCAGCTGGGACAAAATCTACGACCCGCAGCGACTGGCATGCAACGAAGTGCCGCTCCAGGCCGCGGTGTATTTCGACGACATGTACGTGGATTCGGGCCTGCAGCTCGACACGCTCAGCCGCGTGGGCAACTCGCATGCCTGGGTGACCAACGAGTTTGAGCACGATGGTCTGCACGGCAGCGTGGTGTTCAAGCACCTCTTCGGCGAAGCCCTCAACCGCGGAGACCTGCGCCGGATCTTCTAGCAAAGGAATGTCCCCAACTGCCGGCACAAAAGGAGCGTCCCCAAGTGCCGGCAGTGGGACCCCGCCGCCTCAACGAGTTGCAGTGAAATAAGGACTGTTAAAGGCTTTAAAGCCGCCAAACCATCCCCATTTCACCGCAACTTACGATATGCCGGCGTTACGGCCATCGCAGGTAGAGGACGGAAAGCGAAAACGCCCCTAAGCGAGCAAGGTGACGTGAAAGAGGAGGGCATTGACCTTTTGGTCATGCCCGACGATTGAACGTCAGATTGCCGCTTAGGGGCGTTTGCAGCGTCAATTGGTTAGGCGAAGACGATTAGATTATCTCGATGGATCGCGGGCTTCTCGGCCAGATCTGCCAGCAGACGGTTGCCGGCGATCTGGTCCTGGCGGCGGCCGGCAGCAAGCTCCAACACGTCCGAATCAGCCTCGGCGATACCGCGCGCGACAACCATGCCGCTCGGGTCGCACACATCGAGCACATCACCCTCGGCAAAATCGCCATCGACCTCACGAATACCAACCGCAAGCAGGGACGACCCGTGGCCGACCAGCGCTTTCGCGGCACCGTCATCAACCGTCACCGAGCCGTGGGCCTTGTCGCCCAGCGCGATCCACAGCTTGCGGGGCGCAATATCCAGGCGCTCAGCCGGCGGATCGAACAGCGTGCCCACGCTCTCGCCGCGGGCAAGGCGTACGAGCGCATCGGGCTCCTCGCCCGAGCAAATCACGCTCTGAATGCCGGCCGTCATCAGAATGCGGCTCGCGCGAATCTTGGTGATCATGCCGCCCGTACCCACCGAGGTCGAAGAATCGCCCGCCGAGGCAATGATCTTGGCATCGATCTTATGCACGACCGGGACAAACTCGGCCGTCGGGTCCTCGTGCGGATTGGCGGTGTAGAGGCCGTCGATGTCGCTCAGCGTCACGCACAGGTCGGCGGAAACCAGGCAGCTCACGAGCGCCGCCAGCGTGTCGTTGTCGCCGAACTTGATCTCGTCGACGGTAACGGTGTCGTTCTCGTTGACGACCGGCACCACGCCCAGCTCCACCAGACGCAGCAGGGCGTCGCGCGCGTGCAGATAGGACGTGCGACGCGCCGTGTCGTGACGTGTGAGCAGCACGAGCGAGGTGAGCAGATCACGTGCATGGAACTCCTCGTCGTAGACCGACGAGATGATGCACTGACCGGCCGAGGCGCAGGCCTGCAGGCTCGGCAGGTCACCAACCGGCTTGCGGTCGAAGCCCAGCACGGGATAGCCACAGGCGATGGCGCCCGAACTCACC
>CAJMRR010000202.1 GCA_905215835.1 uncultured bacterium
CCGCCGTAATCGAGGCGGCCATGAACGGCCTGGGTAAGCCCGGCATGGGCTGCACAGCCACCTGCGCCTATATCGAAAACGACACGCTCGCCATCGCCCACGTGGGTGATTCTCGCGCCTACCTGCTCCACGAGGGCACGCTCATCCGCGTGACCCGCGACCACTCCTATGTGGAAGAACTCGTGGACGCCGGCGAGATTACGGCAGACGAGGCTCGCGTCCACCCCAACCGTTCGGTCATCACCCGTGCGCTGGGCTCGGACCCCGCCATGTATGCCGACCACTTCACCCTGCATATCGAGGAAGGCGACCGCCTGATCCTGTGCTCCGACGGCCTTTCGAGCATGATTCCCGATAGCGATATCGAGAACATCGCCACGCAGTCCTCAACCGCGCAAATCTGCGTCGATAACCTAGTGGACGCGGCGCTTGCCGCCGGCGGCCACGACAACGTGACCGTAGTAGTCGTTGACCTGGTTGACGATGGCGTCATGCGCGAGGCGCAACGCGTGCGTCGCCGCAACATTACCATCGCCGCCATCCTGGCCCTCGTCTTTGTGCTGGCAGCTGGCATCTGGGCCTACACGGGTGTCACCGGCTCGTACTACCTGGGTACCTACCAGGGCAATGTCGCCGTCTGGCGCGGCCTGCCCGGCAAGCCACTCGGACTCAAGCTCCACTGGCTCGAAAGCGAAACCAGCATCAAGCTGTCCGACCTGCCCGAAGACACGCAAAACCGCCTCAAGGCGGGCATTCCGCAAACAAGTGTCGACGATGCGCAGGACACGATATCCAAGTACCGCCACCAGATCGACGAGGAGCAGACCCGCCAGGTGATCGACGCGCAAACGATTCGCGACAACACCAATCAGGGATCGACCTCCGAATCAGATTCCGAGAAAACCGCCGAACAGTCCGCCGAGGCCGAAGCCTCCGATAAGAATTAGAAAGGGAGTGCCGCTTATGAGTCGCCGCAACACCGAGCTGCTCTTGCTCATCGCCTCGGCGTTCCCCGTCATCCTGCTGTATGCGATGTACGTCCTCACCGCGGGCGCTGCCATCTCCTTTGAGACGCTCGCCGTACCGATCGGCCTCTTTGCCGCCTTTGCCGCGGCCCACATTGCCGTGCGCATCTTGGCGCCCGGTGCCGACCCCGCCATCCTGCCCATCGTATTTATACTTTCGGGCATCGGCATCACGTTCGTGACGCGTCTCGCCCCCGCTCTCGCCATCTCACAGCTCATCATCCTGTTTGTCTCGGTGGCGCTCATGGTGGGAACGCTTGCACTAGTCAAAAACCTCGACGTGGTCATGCGCTACAAGTACACCTTTGGCATCATCGGCATCATTCTGCTGATGCTGCCTATCTTTATCGGCACCACGATCTCGGGCTCCAAGCTGTGGATTCGCATCGCGGGCTTTACCATCCAGCCTGGCGAGTTCGCCAAGGTCTTTATCGTGCTGTTCCTGGCCGGGTACCTGGCCGAGAACCGCGAGCTACTCTCCATCTCCAACCGCAAGATCCTGGGCTTTAAGATCCCTCGCCTGCGACTGCTGCTGCCGCTGTTTGCCGTGTGGGGTGTGTGCCTGCTCGTCGTCGTCTTCGAACGCGACCTGGGTTCGGCCGTGCTGTTCTACACCATCTTCTTGCTGATGCTCTACGTTGCCACGGGGCGCTTTTCGTATGTCGTTATCGGCCTTGCGCTCTTAGCTGTCGGAGCCGTGGGCGCCTACAAGTTCCTATCGCACGTTCAGGTGCGTTTCCAGGTTTGGGTCGATCCGTTTAAGGACGCCCAGGGCCAGGGCTACCAGATCGTCCAGTCGCTCTTCTCGCTTGCCGATGGCGGTCTGGTCGGTGTTGGCATCGGCAACGGCATGGCCAACAACATCCCTGTCGTCGAGTCCGACTTTATCTTCTCGGCCATCGGCGAGGAGATGGGTCTTTTGGGCGGCGGCGCCGTGCTCATCCTGTTTATGCTCTTTGCCGTGCGTGGCCTCACCACAGCTGCCCGCGCTAAATCCGACCTCGCCGCCTTTAGCGCCACGGGCCTTACGGCCGCCATCAGCTTCCAGGCCTTCTTGATCGTTGGCGGCGTAACCCGCCTGATTCCGCTGACCGGCGTCACCCTGCCCTTTATGAGTCAGGGCGGCTCCTCTCTGCTGGCAAGCTTTATCATCGTCGCGCTCCTGCTACGCGCCGGTGACGAGGCGACCGGACGCGAGGCAGAGCTTACCGGCACCGGCACCATGGCCGCCATCACCGATGATCAGGTCGCATCGGCCGCCGCCCCGACGGGCACGCGCTTTGCCACCTCGTCTTCCTACGGCAG
>CAJMRR010000203.1 GCA_905215835.1 uncultured bacterium
CACCTTGCCGCCGATGCCGCTCGCGCCGCGCACCTGTGCAAGGCCGACCTGGTGTCTAACGCCGTTGTCGAGTTCACGAGCCAGCAGGGCGTGATGGGCGGTTATTACGCGACCGCGATGGGGGAGAACGACGAGGTCGCCCACGCTATTCGCGATCACTACCGTCCCCGCTTTGCCGGTGACGAGCTGCCCGAGGGCACCGCTGGCTGCATCGTGGCCTGCGCCGACAAGCTCGATACCATCGCCGGTATCTTTGCCATCGGCGAGCCCCCGACCGGCTCTTCGGACCCCTACGCGCTGCGTCGTGCCGCTATCGGCATCATCAACATCCTGCGCGACCGTCTGCCGATCGACCCCACGTCGCTCATCGACTTCGCCCTCGAGCTCTACAGTGAGCAGGGCATTGAGTTCGACGCCGCCGAGGTCGCCCAGCAGGTTCGTGACTTCTTCCATGGCCGCCTGGTGAGCATGGCCCGCGACGAAAAGATCCCGGCCGATACCGTTGCCGCCGTCTCCGCGGTGCACATCATCGCCCCGTCCGTTTTCTTCGCCCGCTGCGCCGCCCTCGACGAGGCCCGCAAGAACGACGCCGAGACGTTCGACAACCTTGCGACCGCCTATGCCCGCGCCGCACACATCTCCAAGCCCGAGCTGGGTGCGGAGTACGACCGCAGCCTGATGGGCGAGGCCGAGCTCGCGCTTGCCGATGCCTCCGAGGCTGCTCAGACCGCTGTCGATGCCGCCCTTGCTGCCGAGGATTACCCGGCCGCATTTGCCGCCCTTGCCGCCCTGCGCGCGCCCATCGACCGTTTCTTCGACGAGGTCATGGTCATGGACAAGGACGAGCAGCTCCGCGATAATCGCCTTAAGCTGCTCAACCGCTTCGAGGCCGTTTTCTCCGGCATTGCCAACATCGGTGAGCTTGCTCGTAAAAAGTAAGCCAGCCTGCGCGTAAGCGCAAAAGGAGCCCCGCATGGATTGCCCGGTCACCGCTCGTCCCACCGTTATCGTTATCTCCGACTCGCTCGGCGATACCGCTTGTGAGGTGGTGCTTGCGGCGTCCGGGCAGTTTGATGAAGGGGCTTTTCGCGTTTTGCGCCTGCCCAAGGTGACCTCCGTGGAGCAGGTCAAGTCATTTGTGGGGCCGCGTGTCGATGCGGACCATCGGGATATTGCCGTGTTTCACACCATTGTCGATCCAGCGCTTCGCGCCCGCGTGCTCGATTACCTGGGTATGCTGCATATTCGCTCGGTCGACCTGATTGGCCCGACGCTCGCCGTGCTATCGTCGCTTATCGGTGTGCCGTCCAAGGGCGTTGCCGGCGTGATTCACAAGACCGATGACCGCTACTTCCATCGCATCGAGGCCATGGAGTATTTTGTTGAGCACGATGACGGGCGCGGTTGCGACGATCTGTCGGATGCCGATATCGTGCTGCTGGGCGTATCGCGCACGTCCAAGACGCCGCTGTCGATGTATCTGGCCTATCAAGGTTACAAGGTTGCCAATGTTCCTTTGGCCCATGGTATGGAGCCGCCGAAGTCAATTTACGAGGTCGACCCGATGCGCCTGTTCGGCCTGATTTCGACCGTCGATGTGATTTCCGAAATTCGCGATAGCCGCTTAGGCGATGATTACGCGCGCGCCGTCGCCGGCTCCTATGCCGAGCCCGAGAGCGTGCGCAGCGAACTCGAGGAAGCCCGTGCCCTCATGAAGCGCCTGGGCTGCTTTGTGGTACGTACCGACGGCAAGGCCATCGAGGAGAGCGCTGCCGAGATCATTAGCCACTTGGAGGAAATCCAAGAAGCCCGTGCCCGCCGCGCCGCCCGTCGAGCCCAACAAAAGTAGCTAATTTGGGACGGGGCTTTTTTAGCTACCCCGACTGAGGCCGCGAGCTTTTTGGCCGATTGCCGACGGGGGCAGCTAAAAAAGCCCCGTCCCAAATTAGCTACTTATGGTAAAGCGATTTAGCAAATACATTGCATCTGACCTGTATTTTCTTGTAGTGGTATCTTCATAAGGTGACCACCTTTACCTACCGTTTACCGCCATATTTACCACGTTTACCAACCCCCGCGTCCTCTGCGCAAGCCCGCTCAATGCCCGCCGTATAGTACCCTCACGGCCCGCATCCGGCGGGTCGATTCGTCACCACGGTCGTGCGCGAGAGCGCATGGAAGGGGAAGTATCGTGAGCGATTGCAAGAGGGTTTACCGTTTTGGAACCGACGCCCAGGGCACCTGTGTCACTGAGGGCGACAAGTCCATGAACTTCGTGCTTGGCGGCAAGGGCGCAAACCTTGCC
>CAJMRR010000204.1 GCA_905215835.1 uncultured bacterium
CTCCCAGTGGCGGGTCTCCTGGTAGATAATGCCGCCCTCCTCGAGCACCTCGGCCTGGCGGCAAATCTCGTAGGCGAGGCCATCGTGCAGGCTCTTAAACGAGTTGAGGTTCTTGAGCTCGGTCTTGGTGCCCAGCTTGGTCTCGCCGCGGCGGCGCAGCGACACGTTGCCGTCGCAGCGCATGGAACCCTTCTCCATGGAGCAGTCCGAAATGCCCAGCGTCACAAAGATGCGACGGAGCTTTTCCATAAACAGGCGAGCCTCCTCGGGCGTACGCAAGTCGGGCTCTGTCACGAGCTCAATCAAAGGCGTGCCGCAGCGGTTGTAGTCGACGAGCGACTCGGCCGCGGCTGTAATGCGGCCCTCGGCACCGCCCACGTGGACCATCTTGGCGGCGTCCTCCTCCATGTGGATGCGCAGGATGCGGATGGGCACCGTGTAGGAACCATCCTCGCGACGCTCGGGCATCTGCAGGCTGGACGCGTCGTAGCTGGCCAGGTGGCCGGCGCGCTGGTTGCCCTCGCGCATGGTCGACGTCATGGACGTGGACAGGCCCTCGGCATTGGCCGAAGCACTTGCCAGGCTCTGGGCCTCGGCCTCACCAAACGCGCAGTCGGGGCGCTCGGCGGCACCGCGACCGGTCACGTCCAGATCAAGATGACCGTACATGGCAAAGGCGACCGGACCCTGCGTGGTCTGGAAGTTCTTGGCCATGTCGGGATAGAAGTAGTGCTTGCGATAGAACATCGAGTGGCGCTGGATCTCGCAGTTGGTGGCGAGACCTGCCTTGACGATACTCTCGATGGCGCGCTTGTTGGGCACCGGCAGGGCGCCGGGCAGGCCCAGGCACACCGGGCACACGTTGGCGTTGGGCTCGTCATCGTGGCTGAGCTTGCAGTTGCAGAACATCTTGGTATCGAGTGCGGTGAGCTCGGTATGGATCTCCAGGCCGATCACGGCCTCCCAATCCTGCAGGACCTCGGAAAGCTCCTTCATTACAGCTCGCCTCCCTTCCCGGCAAAATCGGGCGCGACGGAAAGCGCGGGCGCACCCGTGGCGGCATCGGCAAAGCCGCGCTCCAGGGCGCGGGCAAACGTGAGCAGCTGACGGTCCTTAAAGGCCGGACCAACCAGCTGGGCAGAAACGGGCAACTGAGTATCCTCGCCCAGGCCCAGCGGCACCGAGATGCCACCGTTGCCGCAAATGTTGAGCGAGATGGTGTACAGGTCGGAGAGGTACATCTGCGTGGGGTCGCTGATCTCGCCAAACTTAAAGGCCGTGCGCGGCGAGGCGGGCATGAGGATGGTGTCCACCTTGGCATACGCGGCGTCGTAGTCCTGCGTGATGAGCGTGCGGGCCTTTTGCGCAGCGTAGTAATACTTGTCGTACACGCCCGAGCTCAGCAGGTAGGCGCCGAGCATCTGACGGCGCTTGGCCTCGGCGCCAAAGCCGTGGGCGCGCGAAAGCGAGCTCTGGTCGGACAGGTTGGCGCAGCCCTCCTCCTGATAGCCGTAGCGAATGCCGTCGAAACGGGCCAGGTTGGAGAACGCCTCGGCCGGGCCGATGACGTAGTAGGCGGCGATGGCGGCGTCCAGGTGCGGCAGGTCGACCTCGACCAGCTCGGCACCCTGGTTCTGCAGCTCCTGAGCGGCGCGCTGAACAGCGGCCTTAACCTCGGGCGTCAGGCCCTCGGCCTCCATAAACGCGGGGATGATGCCCACGCGCTTACCCTCGATGCTGTCGTTGAGATGCTCAGTAAAGTCGACGGCGCAATCCTGGCTGGTGCAGTCGTACGGATCATGGCCCGCGCCGGTAAGCGCGTTCATGGCCAGCGCGACATCCTCGACCGTGCGGCCGAAGGGCCCCACCTGGTCGAGCGACGAGCCAAAGGCAACCACGCCGTAACGGCTCACGGCGCCATACGTGGGCTTAAAGCCCACCACGCCGCACAGCGACGCCGGCTGGCGAATGGAGCCACCGGTGTCCGAGCCCAGCGAGAGCGCGACCTCGCCCGCGGCGACGGCAGCAGCAGAGCCGCCCGAGGAGCCGCCGGGCACGCGCTCGGTATCCCAGGGGTTGTTGGTGCGGTGGAACGCCGAGCTCTCGGTAGAGCTGCCAAAGGCGAACTCGTCCATGTTGGCCTTGCCCATGGGCAGGCAACCGGCGTCGAGCATACGCTGAACGCAGGTGGCGGTGTAGACACTCTGGTAGTCCTCGAGCATGCGGGAAGCGCAGGTGGTGCGCGTGCCCACAAGGTTCATGTTATCTTTGATGGCCAGCGGCACGCCCGCG
>CAJMRR010000205.1 GCA_905215835.1 uncultured bacterium
CCACCGGTGACACTCCGATGACGCTTTCCGTCGTAGGGCACGAGGCGGCGGGCCATGTGTTTGAGAGCGTGGTCGGCGCGGGCGAGACGGTCCGCATCATGACGGGTGCGCCGGTTCCCGAAGGTGCTGACGCCGTGGTGAAGTACGAGGTCGTTGACGTGCTCGACGGTGACGGCAACGAGGGCTCGCACGTTCGCTTCTCGGCGCCGGCCAAGGTAGGGGAGAACGTTCGCTCTGCCGCCGAGGAGGCCCATGCCGGCGATGCTGTGATGCATGCCGGCGAGGTCGTGGCTCCGGCGGGCGCGGGTCTGCTGGCAAGCGCCGGGTATGCGAACGTGAAGGTCCATGCCGCTCCGCGCGTAGGCATTATCTCGCTGGGCACGGAGCTGGTTGCGCCGGGTGAGCTGCCGGCGCGCGGGCAGATTCGCGACTCCAACTCTTCGGCGTTGATGGCCGAGGCGCTCGATGCAGGAGCCGAGCCCGTGTTCTACGGCATCGCGCCCGATGATGAGCAGGTGATTGCCGAGCTGGTACATCGTGCCGTGCAGGAGTGCGATTTTGTCATTACGAGCGGTGGCGCCTCGGCGGGCGATTACGACTATGTGACGGCGCTGGTCCAGCGCGAGGGCGAGGTGCTCTTCGATCGCATCTCGATGCGTCCGGGTAAGGCCATCACGTTTGGTTTGCTCGGGGGTAAGCCCTACCTGGGGCTTTCGGGCAATCCCGCGGCGGCGTATGTGGGCTTTGAGATGCTCGCCCGCCCGGCGATCCGCAAGATGCGCGGCTTTGCCGAGGGCGTGCGTCCCGTGCAGCAGGCGACGCTCACGCACGGCGTGAAAAAGCGACAGCATCGCCGCTTCTTCGATCGCGCCACGGTTTTGCGCGACCCCGAGACCGGTGAGCTGTTGGTGACCGAGGCCAAAACGCAGAATTCGGCGCTGCTCGGCACGATGCAGCGGGCCAACTGCCTGCTGCGTATTGACGAAGGACCGTGCGACTTCAAGGCGGGCGATGTCGTGGACGTCGTGCGCGTCGACCTGCCTGAGGGCGCGGTGCTATAGGAGGAGCGCTATGGAGCTGAAGATTTCGATCGTGACGTGCTCGGATACGCGCGACCTTGCCCAGGACGAGGCTGGAGCCGCACTCGAGGAGCTTATCGAGGCGCAGGGATGGACGGTCGCCTCACATGTGGTCGTGCGCGACGACGTCAGCGAGATCGGTGATGCCATTGCGGAAGCCGCCGATGAGTGCCACGCCAATGTCGTGCTCACCTGCGGTGGCACAGGGCTTTCGATGCGTGATGTGACACCCGAAGCGACGCGTGCCGTCTGCGACCGCGATGTGCCGGGTATTGCCGAGGCAATTCGTGCGTACTCGATGACCAAGACGCGCCGCGCCATGCTCTCGCGCGCCGTGTGCATGCAGCGTGGGCATACGCTTGTCATCAACTTTCCGGGATCCACGAAAGCGGCCCGCGAAAGCTGGGAGGCCGTGAGCGATCAGCTGGAGCATGCGGCCCAAATGACGGCAGGCGGCGGGCACGCCAAATAAGTGCACTACCTGCGGCGGAGTGACCTTGCGAGTCGCTCCGCCTTTTTTATGCAGCGACAGCGCGGAACGTCCTGAGACTTTCAGCGAAAGAAAATTATCAGACGAGAAATCTCTATCACTGATATTATTCGCACGGAAGTATAATCTAGTAACAGAATAAAGCCTGCGGCGAGGTGCCTGGGCGTAGCCTTCGAAAGGGTTGAACATGTTCGATATGGTTTCTCGCCGCGGATTCGTCTCGCTCTCTGCTGCCGCCGCCGGCCTTGGCCTTGCCGGCTGCTCCGGTAACAAGACGTCCGAGCCGGCCGGATCCGATGCCAGTTCTGCTAAGGCGTCTTCCAAGAAAGCTGTCGAGCTGCAGGTCTTTGCTGCCAACTCGCTCGAGAAGGCTCTGCCCGAGGTCCAGAAGCTCTACACCGACCAGACCGGCACCACCTTTGCCGACACGCAGTTTAAGGCGTCCGGCGACCTCGTCGAACAGATGCGTGCCGGTGCCGCCGTCGACGTGCTCATCACGGCCTCCAAGGGCACCATGGACGACGCCGAGGCCGCCGAGCTCGTCGACGCCGACACGCGTGAGGACATGTTCGTCAACGACCTCGTGATCATTCGCGCCGAGGGCTCCGAAACCAAGGTCGAGGCCATCGCCGACGTCGCGAATCTGGACGGCAAGATCGCCATCGGCGATGCCAAGACCGTCCC
>CAJMRR010000206.1 GCA_905215835.1 uncultured bacterium
CATAACAAAAAAGCTCCCATTGCTGGGAGCTCTTTCATTTAATGGTGCGGGCGAAAGGACTTGAACCTTCATGGGGTTGCCCCCATACGGACCTGAACCGTACGCGTCTGCCAATTCCGCCACGCCCGCGTGCAGGAATTAGAATAACGGAGCGCCATCGCGAACGCAAGAACTATTTTTGAAAAAGTTTACAGGCATTTTCCCAAGCTGCTCGCGCGATTGCCTCAGCATCCTCGCCGGTACGATCGACACGGTCGTTGACCAGCGTGTTTGCCGTAATGGAGATCATTGCGGGCTCGCATTCAAGACCGCGGATGGGCTCTGGAGCCATATACGGGCAATCCGTCTCGAACAAAATTCGATCGAGTGGGGTTGCCGCAAATGCCTCGCGCACGTCGTCGTTGCGCTTAAAGGTGGCCGCACCACCATAGGCGATATAGCAGCCCAGCTCCACAAAGCGCTCCATCGTGGCGCGGTCCTCGCCAAAACAGTGCAGCACACAACCGGCCTGGGGCACGCCCACCTCACGAAGCACGCTGTACGCATCAACGTGCGAGGTGCGCTCCCCATCCGAGTCCTCGTGACGCAGGTGCAGCTCCACCGGCACATTGCGGCGCACGGCAAGCTCGAGCTGGCGCGCCATGCAATCAATCTGCACGTTATGGGGTGCCGGCGCGATATCGTCGTCATAGTCCATGTGGTAGTCCAGGCCGATTTCGCCAATACCGGCGCATAAGGGGTCATCAAGTGCCGCAACGACCTGTGCATGAACGTCGTCGGTATAGTCCGGCGCGCCATACGGATGCACGCCGGCAAGATACTTGATCTGCGGGATATCCTGCATCGGAAGAATCTCGCGCACCAGCCAGTCGCTATAGTCCGCCACGCTGCGCTTGTCGGCAATGGGGTCGAACATCGTCACCAACAGGTCGACGCCCGCGGCTTTGGCGCGCACGAGCGTCTCGGGCACATCCTTGCCCCAAAACGAAAGCAGATGTGCATGCGTGTCGGCAAGCGGCGCCAAGGGCACGGGACAAGCAACCGTCTTCTTTTTCTTGGTAAACGTCACGCGTTCGGCATTAGGCGTCATGGATTAGCTCCCGGGCCAGACGGACAAAGTCGGCAACATCGAGCGTCTCGGCGCGCGTGGTGGGTGCGACACCGCAAACCTCAAAAGCGGCATCGAGCACGTCCTTGGCAAAACCGTTGGCGCTCATGGAATTTCGGACGGTCTTGCGCCGCTGAGCAAATGCAGCGTCGATCACACGAGCCACGAACTCGCGATCGAGCCCCTCGGGCACCACGCCGTCAACACGGTCGATACGCACGACGGCCGAGTCCACGTGCGGCGCTGGCATAAAGCAACGCGGCGGCACCTCAAAGCGACCCGTCACCTGCGCATACAGGCCGAGCTTTGCCGTATAGCCGCCATAGGTCTTGTTGCCCGGCACTGCGGCAATGCGATCGGCAACCTCCTTTTGCACCATGACCACGGCACGCTTGAGCGCGGGCATCGTCTGAAAAAACTGCAAGATAATCGTCGCCGCCACGTTATAGGGCAAGTTCGCGACAAATACCGTCGGCTCACCGCCGGCGGCCTGCTCAATCTGCTCCGGCGTCACCTTAAGCGCGTCGCCCATGATAAAGCGGAAGTTGGCGTAGTCGGCGGCGTGAGCATCGAGCACCGGCTCGAGCTCGGGATCGGCCTCGATCGACGTGACGCACGCCGCCTCCTGCAACAGCGCAAGCGTGAGCGTACCAACGCCCGGACCAACCTCGAGCACGCGCTCATCGCCTGCAAGCTCGGCAAGCTCGCAAATGCGCTCAATTACATGGTTGTCGATCAGGAAATTCTGGCCCAGGCGATGCTTGGTCGCAAGGCCAAACTCCTCCAGCAGCTCCCTGGTGGCCGTGGGGTTTGCCAAAGGCGAAGTTGTCATGGTTGCCTCCTCAGCATGATGGCGGCGTCTTGAAACAAAAGGGCATGGACCGTGGCGGCCATGCCCTTACAGCTAAACAGCAAATTGCCGATATGGCGCGCTGCGTCTTAGCCCAGACGCGGGAACAGCGGCTCGCCCTTCTCGACAGGCTGACCGCCGGCAAGCAGGCCCCAAGCGCAAATGCCCTTGAGGTCGTCGGTCGCGGCCTCGTCCTCGCAGGACAGGCGGCGCAGGGCCTCGGCAGAGGTCTGAGGCATGAGCGGCATCAGCAGGTGGGCGGCAATGCGGATGGCCTAGAGCAGGTTGTAGA
>CAJMRR010000207.1 GCA_905215835.1 uncultured bacterium
CCGTGCTCCGAGATTTACTTTGACATGGGCGAGGAGGTCGGCTGCGGCAGCCCCGACTGCAAGCCCGGCTGCGACTGCGACCGCTTCTTGGAGTTCTGGAACCTCGTCTTTACCCAGTACGACCGCCAGGAGGACGGCTCCATGCCGGAGCTGCCGCACCGCAACCTCGATACGGGTATGGGCCTGGAGCGCATGGCCGCCATCATGCAGCATAAGACCGCCAACTACGACGGCGATCTGATGCAGCACCTCATCAAGCTCGGTGAGAAGATCAGCGGCAAGACCTATGACGCCGACGATTACTCTGGTGCCAGCCGCTCGCTGCGCATCATCGCCGACCACTCCCGTGCCGTCGACTTTATGATTTCGGATGGCATCCTCCCCGGTAACGAGGGTCGCGAGTACGTCCTTCGCCGCCTGCTCCGTCGTGCCGTGTTCCACGGTCGCCTGCTGGGCATCGAGGGCGCTTTCCTGACCAAGTTCATCGACGAGGTTAACGCTCAGATGGGCGAGGCCTATCCCGAGCTGCTCAAGAACGTCGCGCTCGTCAAGGGTATCGTTGCCTCCGAGGAGGAACGCTTCTCCACGACGCTCGACAACGGTCGCGTCTACCTGGATGAGGCACTGGCAGCGCTTGCCGAGGGCGCTGTGCTTCCGGGCGATGTTGCCTTTAAGCTGCACGACACCTTTGGTTTCCCCATCGACCTAACCGTCGAGATCGCCGGCACCGCTGGCCACGACGTCGACATGGACGGCTTCACTGCCTGCATGGAGGACCAGAAGGCCCGCGCCCGCGCCAATGCCAAGGGCGACGCCTGGGGCAGCTTCAACGACGTGTGGGTTGAGCTTTCCGACAAGGTCGCTGCGACCGAGTTCGACGGCTATGACAACGATGTGATCGAGGGCGCCAAGGTTGTCGCCATCGTGCGCAACGGCGAGTCCGTCGAGTCCGCTGCCGCCGGCGAGGACGTCGAGGTTGTGCTCGACCGCACCCCGTTCTATGCCGAGATGGGTGGTCAGCAGGGTGACGCCGGCGAGCTTTCCGCCGAGGGCGTTGTTCTGACCGTTGCCGACACCAAGAACCACAACGGCCTGTATGCCCACGTCGCGCACGTTGCCGATGGCACGCTGATTGTCGGTGCCGCTGTTACCGCCGCGCTCGACGCCGAGCGCCGTGGCTTCCTGCGCCGCAACCACACCGCCACGCACCTGCTCGACGCCGCCCTTAAGCAGGTCCTGGGCGAGCACGTCTCTCAGGCCGGCTCGCTGGTGACGCCCGAGCACCTGCGCTTTGACTTCACGCACTTCGAGGCTCTGTCCTCCGAGCAGCTCAAGGCTGTCGAGGACCTGGTTAACCAGCAGATCTTCGCTTCCAAGCCGGTCGTGACCCGTGTCATGGGCATCGACGAGGCTAAGGCCGCCGGCGCTGTCGCTCTGTTTGGCGAGAAGTACGGCGATGTCGTCCGCGTCGTCTCCGTGGGCGCCGAGGACCAGCCGTTCTCCCGCGAGCTCTGCGGTGGCACGCACGCTGCCAACACTGCTGAGATTGGCCTGTTCAAGATCATTTCCGAGTCCTCTACGGGCTCGAATGTCCGTCGTATCGAGGCCGTGACCTCTAAGGGTGCTCTCGACTATATGGCCGACCGCCTGGCGCTCGTCGACGCCGCCGCCGCTGCGCTCAAGTGCCGCGTAGACGAGGTTCCCGCCCGCGTGGAGAACCTGCAGGCCGAGCTGCGCGAGACGTCCAATAAGCTCAAGAAGGCTCTGACCGGTGGCTCCTCCGACGCCATTTCCAGTGCCATCGAGGGTGCTGTCGAGCTCGGCGGCTACAAGCTGGTCGTCGCTGAGCTCCAGGGCCTTGAGGCTGCCGACCTGCGCAACGTATGGGATACCGTGCATCAGAAGGTCGCCGGCCCTGTCGCTTGTGTCGTCGCCAGCGTGACTGAGAAGGGCACTCCGGCCCTGCTCGCTGCCGGCTCCGATGACGCCGTCAAGGCCGGTTTCCACGCCGGTAACGTGATCAAGCAGATCGCGGGTCTGGTCGACGGTCGCGGTGGCGGTCGTCCCAACATGGCCCAGGCCGGTGGCAAGAATGCTGCCGGCATCGCCGATGCCCTCGCGGCCGCTAAGACCGCGCTCTGCGCCTAAGAATCTAAGAAGTCGCTGTGGTTGCGCTCGCGCTGGACATAGGGGAGACCAGGATTGGCATCG
>CAJMRR010000208.1 GCA_905215835.1 uncultured bacterium
GTGAATCTGCGCAGCCGGCTCAAGGCCCGAGCCGCCGTAGATATCGCAGCTGATGTTGTAGTTGTTGAGGGTCGCGGCCTGGCGGGAGTGATTGGACTCGACATACTCGGCGATGGACTTGTCGTAGCCCTCGTTCTCCTTGAGCTTGCGGTAGCTCTCCATGATGGGCGAGCCATAGCAGTCGGTGCCCGAGGTGAAGATGACGTTCTCGCGGCCCAGACGGTCGCGCAGGAAGCGGGCGAAGAAGTCGGCCGGGACAAAGACGCCACCGACGTGGCCAAAGTGAAGGCCCTTGTTGCCGTAGGGCTCGCCGGCGGTAACGATGGCGCGGCGAGGCCAGCTGGGACGGTCGTTCATGGAGTATTTGGATGCCATGGGACTCCTTCGCATATGGTGAGAGCGCGGCCGGGCGCAAGGCCTGGCGACGCGGTGGTCAATTCGTGCATATCGTTCGACATTATCGCACATGCGGACGGGTACGTGGCAGGGGCGCTATCCTAAGATGCTATGAATGAGATTTCCAACATACATGCGTTTGAAGACGAGGAATTTCTGCACGCTTGCTTCGTGTGGGGGATGGTCGTAGTCGGCGTGTTTGCCGTGTGCCTGGCGCCGGTGTTTATGCTGCTGGGCGGGCCTGCAGACTTGGATGCGGCTGACGCGGGCGGCTGGATGGCTGTCGTGGGCTGGATAGTCGGCTTGGCTGCGGTTTCTGCGGCGTCATTTGCCGTGCACGAGCTGGTGCACGGTGTGTTTTTTAAGCTGCTGGCGCCTGCGGGCGCGCAGGTGACCTTTGGGGCGAATCGCGAGACGGCGATGATCTATGCCTGCGCCGAGGGCGTTGTGTATTCGCGCCGGCGGTACATGGTCATTTGCCTGGCACCGACGGCTGTTGTGACGACAACGCTTGCCCTGGGGTTTGCGTTTTCGGGCTATCCGCTGCTGTGCTATCTGGCGGCCGGCTTGCATTTGTCAGGCTGTGTGGGCGACTGGTATTACGTGCGGACCATTTTGCGCGACCGCCGCATTGTCGCCTGCGAGGACACGTCCTTCGGCGTGCGCTTTTTCGGGTGAGGAGATGTCGATGAAGCCGTTGTTGTTGCACGCCTGCTGTGCGCCGTGCTCTCTTGAGCCGGTCCGCCTGCTGCGCGAGGAAGGGTTTGAGCCCACAATCTGCTGGACCAACCCCAATATTCAGCCGCACGATGAATGGCAGCGGCGTTTGGACGAGCTGCGCCGGTGGTGTGCCGATGGCGACATCGAGCTTATCGAGGCGGGGGAGGACCGTGAGCGCTGGGAGGCCGGCGTGGCACCGCTGGGTGCCGATCGGCCCCGTCGCTGTCGTGCGTGCTATGCCCTGCGCTTGGCCGAGGCGTGCCGCGTGGCCCAGGAGCGTGGGTTTGAGTTTGTGGGTACGACGCTCGCCGTCTCGCCGTATCAGTTGTTCGAAACCTGCAATGATGTGTTGGAGCGTCTGGCTGCCGCCCGCGGTCTCACTCCGGTGATTCGCGATTTTCGTCCGTATTACCCCGAGGCGACACGCCGTTCGCGCGAGCTGGGCATGTATCGGCAGAACTACTGTGGTTGCCGCTTCTCGGCTGTCGAGGCGGCCATGGACCGCGCCCGCATCCGCGACGAGCGCAAAGCGTCCAAAAAGTAGTTCATTTGGGACGTCAGCCTGCTAGGATGTAGAGCGGACTTTAGCTATATAAGGAGTATCCGACGTGTCTATGCGTACCGATGATTTTGACTACAACCTTCCTGAGGAACTGATCGCCCAGGCTCCAGCCGAGCCGCGCGACTCCTGCCGCCTGCTGGTGGTGGATCGCAAGGGCTCCCAGGCGGGAACGCCGCTGGAGCACGGCGGTACCGTTGAGCACCGCATCTTCCGCGACATCATCGACTATATCGAGCCGGGCGACGTGCTCGTCATCAATCAGACGCGCGTGATGCCGGCCCGTCTGATCGGTCGTAAAACGGGATCGGGCGGCGTGGTCGAGACCCTGCTGCTCAAGCGCCGCGAGGACGTGGATCCGCTGGGCCATGTTTGGGAGTGCTTGGTCAAGCCGGGCAAGCGCCTGAAGCCCGGTGCTCATATTGAGTATCGCGCCGGTGGCGCCCATGCGCCCGAGGGGGCTCCCGTGGTGCTGACGGCCGAGGTTGTCGACTTTGTCACCGATA
>CAJMRR010000209.1 GCA_905215835.1 uncultured bacterium
TTTCGGCCGCCCTTGCCTGCCACCATTGCGAGGGTGCCCCCTGCGCCGAGGTCTGCCCGGTGAATGCCATCGAGCACGATGGCGACCGCATCCACGTCAAGGAGCAGGAGTGCATCGGGTGCAGACTGTGCGCCATCGCGTGCCCCTTCGGAGCCATCCATCCCGATGGCACGTCTATCGCCGGCGTCGCAGGCATGTGCGACCCGACGCCTTCGTATCCTAAGTCCCTGAGCAGCCTGCTTACGTGGGCTCCTGGTCAGTACACCTGCGCCGTTAAGTGCGACCTGTGCGCCTTTGACCCGGACGGTCCGCATTGCGTGGCGGCCTGTCCCACTAAGGCACTGACCGTCATGGGCGGCGCGGCCGATCGCGAGCTCGACGAGGCCAAGCGCCTGCGCTCGATCGAAAACGGTCTCGTCGTCGACGTTACCGCTGTGGCCCAGGGTCTGTCCGAGAAAGCAGGAGGGAGCGTAAACAATGGATAGCATGACGCTGTTTATCGCATCGCTTGCCGTCTCGTGCATCGGTGCGCTCGCCTCGGTTCTGCTGATCAAGGCCGATAACGCCGCCAAGACCGCCGGCTGCCTTATCGGCGCCGTCGCCGCGGTGCTTTCGTTTGTGGCCGGTATCCAGGCCGTGCTGGGCGATGTCACGTCGGTCGACACCATCGTGTTCTTCCCGTTTGCCCATTTCCAGCTGCTGCTCAATCAGCTGTCCGGCCTGTTCGTGGCGCTCATCTCGGTGCTCGCGTTTGCCGGTTCGATCTACGGTCTCAACTACTTTGATGAGTACCCGGGCAAAAAGGGCCGCGCCGGCTTCTTCTTTAACACCTTCGTGGCGTCCATGATGCTCGTCATCACCGCCGACAACGTGTTTTGGTTCCTGGTCGCCTTCGAGCTCATGTCGCTGACCTCGTACTTCCTGGTCGTGATCGAGGAGAACGAGAACTCCATCCATGGCGGTTGGTTCTACTTTGTGATCGCGCACGTGGGCTTTGTGCTCATCATGGCGAGCTTCCTCACCATGACCAACTTCGCCGGTGGCTCGTTTGCCTTTGCGGATTTCCGCGCCACGCAGTTTAGCCCCGCGGTCGCATCCGTGTGCTTCGTGCTCGCCTTCTTTGGCTTTGGCGCCAAGGCCGGTATCATCCCGCTGCACAGCTGGCTGCCCAAGGCACATCCCGAGGCGCCGTCCAACGTGTCGGCCCTCATGTCCGGCGGCATGATCAAGATCGGTATCTTCGGCATCCTCAAGGTGGGTCTCGACCTGCTTTCCGCCTCGGGCGTTCAGGTCTGGTGGGGCCTTATGGTCATGGTCTTCGGCGCGATCTCGTCGGTTCTCGGCGTGGCCTTCGCCCTGCAGGAGCATGACATCAAGCGCCTGCTGGCCTATCACTCCGTCGAGAACATCGGCATCATTCTGCTCGGCGTCGGCGCCTCCATGGCCGCCATGGCGCTCAACTCGGTCGGCATCGCCGTCCTGGCTCTGATGGCCGCCCTCTACCACACGTTTAACCACGCGATGTTTAAGGGCGAGCTGTTCTTGGGCGCCGGTGCGCTGCTGTACTCCACGGGTACGCGCAATATGGAGAAGATGGGCGGCCTGTTCCGTCGTATGCCGGCAACGGCCATCTGCTTCCTCGTTGGCGCGCTTGCCATCTCGGCCATCCCGCCCTTCAACGGCTTTGTTTCCGAGTGGTTTACCTACCAGTCGCTGTTTAATGCCGCCATGCAGGGTGACCAGGCCGTCATGATCGTGGCCGTGTTCGCTGCCGTCGCGCTTGCCATTACCGGCGCGCTGGCTGTCACGTGCTTCGTCAAGGCCTATGGCGTCTCCTTTGCCTCCGCGCCCCGTTCCGAGGCTGCGGCCAATGCCAAGGAGGTTCCCGCCCCCATGGTGTTCGCGCAGGGCCTGCTCGCGGCCATCTGCGTCGTGCTGGGCATTGGCGCTCCCGTGATCGCGCCCGTGCTGGTCGATGTCGCCGCGTCCGTGCTGCATCCGTACGGCGGCGTGTTTGCCGCCGAGGGCATGGAGCTCATGAACCAGTACTCCGGCGCTGCCACCTCCACGCCCGCGATCGCCATTGCGCTCGTGGTGCTCGTCGGTCTTGCCTGCGGTTATCGCAAGCTCAAGACCGTCGGCAAGGTGCAGAAGTCCCAG
>CAJMRR010000210.1 GCA_905215835.1 uncultured bacterium
CAAGACGATGCTCGCACGCCGTATGACCGGCATCCTGCCCGAGCTTTCCGTTGAGGATCAGCAGGAGGCACTGTGCATCCATTCGGTTTTGGGTGAGAACATCGATGGCTTGTTGGCGGGGCACCGCCCCTTCCGCAGTCCCCACCACAGTATTTCGACCGCAGGCCTTATCGGCGGCGGGCGCCCGGTGCACCCGGGTGAGATCAGCCTTGCTCATGGCGGCGTGCTCTTTTTGGACGAGCTTGCCGAGTTTCCCACTGGCGTGCTGCAGACGCTGCGTCAGCCCATCGAGCGCGGCTACGTGAGGATCGTACGCGTCGACGGGGCTTTTACCTTCCCGTCGCGCTTTCAGCTGCTGGCTGCGAGCAATCCCTGCCCCTGCGGCTTTTTGGGCGATCGCGAGGTGCCGTGTCGCTGCTCGGCGGCGATGGTCGAGCGCTATCGGTCTAAACTGCGCGGTCCTTTGGCCGACCGTATCGACATGATGATCGATGTGACCCGTCCCGACCCTCAAGTGATTATCGAGGGTGCGGAGGGCATGTCGTCGGCCGAGTTACGTGACTACGTTGTGCGCGGTCGCGCCTTTCGCGCTTGGCGCGAATCCCGCATGGACGATGCGGATGCCGAGGCCGAGGATGACGAGACACGGTCCATTGACGGCGTCGTTTCGACCTTTGAGCTCGATGATGCGGCGGAGAAGTGTGTGCTCGGCCTGTCGAAGCGCACGCATCTCACAGGGCGTGGCATCGTGCGCCTTGTTCGCATTGCGCGCACGATTGCAGATGTCGCCGAGAGCGAACAGGTGACGCAGGACCACGTGCTCGAGGCGGCGATGTACCAGGGAAGGAGGGACCAATGATGGCTGAGGGGACCTTCGAGCTGCATCCAGGTGACGCGTTGTATCCCGAGACCGTTTTGGAGCTTTCTGATGTACCTCAGACGCTCTATGTGCGCGGCAACCCCGAGGCGCTTTCGACGCCCGCGCTCTCCATCATCGGTGCGCGAAAGGCCTCGCCGTATGGTCTTGCCGTGGCAGAGCTTGCGGCGAAGGTGGCGGTTGAGGCGGGAGTGACGGTAGTTTCGGGCGGTGCGGTCGGTTGTGACCAGGCCTCGGGTTGGGCCGCGGTCAACGCCGGCGGCAAACACGTTGTGGTGCTGGGGACGGGCGCCGACGTGGTCTACCCGCGTTCGAGCGCGGGGCTGATTACGCGCACGCTTGATACGGGTGGCGCGGTCGTGTCGATCTCTCCGTGGGGCATGGGTCCGCGCAAGTTTGCCTTTCCGCGCCGCAATCGCGTAATCGCGGCCCTGTCGCAAGCCCTCTTTGTATCCGAGGCGGGTATGCCTTCTGGGACGTTTTCCACAGCCGAGGCTGCTATGGATTTGGGGCGCGAACTTCTTGCCGTGCCGGGGTCGATCCTATCGCCCGAGTCGCGTGGCACGAATTACCTCATTGCGAACGGTGCCTGCTGCATCGTCGACGAGGAATCTATCGAGATGGCTATCTCACGCATCTACGGAACCCTGCGCTACTCGCGCCCCGATGCTCCCGGCATTGCCGACCTGGATCCAACGCAGCAGACCGTGATGCATGCGCTCATCGCCTCTCCGCTCAAGGTCGACGACATCGCGGCGCTCGTCTCGCTCGATGCTGTCGGCGTACTCAAACTCTTGGGTTCGCTTGAACTCGAGGGTCTTATCGAGCGCATGATGGATGGAAGGTATGCGCCCTCCAAGTTTGCCCTTCACGCCCAGACACCCTTCGGTCACAATGGAAAACGTGTCAATTAGAAAGGTGTTTGCAGATGCAGTTCGATCAGGTGACAGTTATCGGTGGCGGTCTGGCGGGTTCGGAGTGCGCGATCCAGCTGGCAGATCGCGGGTTTGCCGTAAAGCTGTGCGAGATGCGCCCCCAGGTGAGCTCCCCGGCCCACCATACCGATCACCTGGCAGAGCTCGTCTGCTCCAATTCGTTTAAGTCGACCCGTCCGGATTCCGCGGCTGGTTTGCTGAAGGCCGAGCTTGAGCGCATGGGTTCAGTCCTGCTCGATTGCGCCCATCGCGCGGCTGTTCCCGCCGG
>CAJMRR010000211.1 GCA_905215835.1 uncultured bacterium
GGCCCGTGGGTTATACCCTAAGAGCAAACCACCCTTTTTAAGGGTGGTTCTGATTATCTGATTTGCATGCAAGGAGGGCCTGGTATGGCCAATATGACGAGCTCGGTTTCGGCATCGCAGGTTGCCGGAGAGCTAGCGAGCGCAACGTTTGAGGAGATCCCCGCCCTCGTGGAGCATTATCGCGAGGACCCGCGCCAGCAGGTGATCAAGGCTTGTGAACGCGCCCTCAAACGCCATGCTAAGGAACTTGCCGAGCGCGAGCGCGTCAATGACATGTACGAGCTTATGCATGAGTTTGGCGGCGATGGGGTGGTTGTTGGTGTCGACGAGGTGGGTCGCGGATCGGTGGCCGGTCCCCTGACGGTGTGTGCCGTGTGCCTTCCCATGGAGCCGCGCGTCTGGGGCATCAACGATTCCAAAAAGCTCACGCCGGCGCGCCGCGAGTTGCTCTCAGTGAAGATTGCCGAGGTGGCGACGGCGATCGGTTTTTGCCATATCGCGCCTAAGGATATCGATGAGATGGGCATGGCCCGTGCTATCCGTACCGCCGTTGCGGGCGCCGTGGCCGATACGGGGCTCGAGCCCGACTGCGTCCTCATGGATGGCAACCCCTTGGGCGCTGTTCCTAACGAGCGCGATGTGGTGAAAGGCGATGCCAAGATCGCCTGCATCGCCGCAGCGTCCATCATGGCCAAGGTCACGCGTGACGAGATGATGGTCGAGTACGACGCCGAGTACCCCGAGTACCATCTGGCCGAGTCGAAGGGCTATGCGAGCCCCGAGCACATCGAGGCCATTCGCAAACATGGACTTTGTCCGCTGCATCGCGTGAGCTTTTGCGGAAACTTTCTGCAGACTGAGCGCCTTTTCTAGGCCAATTGTGGAGACAGGGACCTCTGGGGTTTTATAAACCTGCTGGTAGCTGGCCGTATGCAGCACCATTGCTGCGTACGGCCCGTTTTTTGTCGGCATTTGGTCAGCTTTTGGTTTGCTTCCGGTACTTACCCGCATGAAAGGTGCCCTCATCATCGGGGCAATGCAGTGTGCGGGAAAGGAGACCCCATGAGTGCCGCAAGCAAAAAGAGCAAGACGCAGCAGCTCAAGGAGCGTTGGGAAAACGGCGAGCTCGACTGCGGGGCGATGACGCCCGAGTTTATCAAGGGACTCAGTCCCCGCGAGCTGGGCATGCTGGGCGAGCTGATCACCATCGATTACTTTAACGAGCGCGGCTACACCTTGCTGGAGCAGGGTTATCGTTGCACCGAGGGCGAGGCCGATCTGGTGCTGCTCGATGAGCTCGACGATGTCGTGGTGATGGCCGAGGTCAAGACCAGACGCGTTGCGCTGGATTGCAACACGCGGGTCTTTCCCGAGGAGGCCGTGGACGCCCAAAAGCAACGCCGCTACCGCCGCATCGCAAGTTGCTATCTCATGGAGCATTATCCGCTTAAGGCGATTCGCTTCGATGCCGTGGGCGTCACCATCCGCGACGGGCATATTGCCGAGATCGAGCACCAGTACAACGCGTTCGATTGGCAGGTGTCGTGATGGCGTTCGAGACGTTTGCCGTTCACGCGGCCTGCATCCGCGGCGTCGAGGCGATTCACGTCACGGTCGAGGTCTCGCTTGCCGGCGGCGTTCCGGGCATTCAGATGCTCGGCATCCCGAGTATGGAGGTGATGGAGTCACGTGGTCGTATTCGCTGTGCGATGCGCTCGGCCGGCTTTGAGATCCCGCGCTCGGGCATTACGGTCAATCTGGCGCCCGGCGATATTCGCAAGACCGGTAGCGGCTTTGATCTGCCCATCGCCATCGCGGTTCTAGCGGCCGATGGTCAGATTCCCCGCGACAACCTCGATCGTTGTCTTATCGCCGGCGAGCTCGGCTTGGACGGCACGGTGCTTCCTGTCAAAGGCGAGGTGGCGTTTCAGCTATTGGCTCGCGACATGGGGCTGTCTTTTATCGCCGGCAGGTCCGACCAGCATGTGCCACTCGCGGGCGTGGATTGCGGCTTTATCGACCATCTGTCTCAGCTTGCTCACGGCATGGGCGATGCCGCACGGCACTA
>CAJMRR010000212.1 GCA_905215835.1 uncultured bacterium
TGATGGCCGTCGCCGGCGGCATAACCGCGGCCATCGATTTTATCTACGCCATCATCACGGTGCTGCGCCACGCTGGAGACGTCACCAAGATCTACCTGATCTGCTTTGCCGTGAGCGTAGTGCTCCCGGTGATCCTGATCAACCTGCTGGGTCTGATGGGTGCCGTCGTGAGCTACCTGGCTATCATGGCCCTGCTGCTGGTGCTGTTGATTGTCGAATACGCCCACATCCGCCAGCGCATAGAACGAGCCCGCAACCCGTACGGCGCCTAATTAGCTGCCCCGGTCACCGGAATTTGCGATGGAATCTCCCCGACTGGGGTATCGTTGCGAACAATATGCATCACGCAAAACTAAGTGAGTAGACTTTTACCGAATCCCCGACCACGCCAGCAAAGCACAAGTTTGTGACCTGCAGTTTTATTGAGGCAAATATGTTGGGTGCTCGGCATTTCCAAAAAAGTCTACTCACTTAGCCAGCGGGCAGCCAAATGATTATTTAATCCCCGTCCCACAAAATTCGCGAGCGACGGTTTGAGCGACAAGATGGGGTGCTTCGGGGCTGCACAGCGTCAACGTGGCCGCCGTTCGGTAGAACGGCGGAACAAAGTTATTCGCCAGGGAGGATGTTTGCGTAGAACTCCGCCCCGTCGTCCAGACGAAGGATGCCCACGCGGCCGAACTCGGAACCGGTGGCCGCCGCGCAGTCGATATCGATGCGATCGGGCACACCGGCGGTGTCTTTGCCACCCAGGCGCACCATCTGTCCGCGGCCCGACTCCTCATCGAGCCCTGCCAGGCCGCCAACCTCGCAATAGCGCCCCAGCGACACCGTGGGCGTGTGGCCACTCACCACGACCGGACCCTTACCCTCGGCAGAAAGCAGCCCCGTCGGGGTATCCCAATAGCCATGGCGAATCCAGAGCAAGTCATCGGACGACTGCACGGCGAGCATTTGCTGCAGCAACTCGCTATTGGCATCGACCGCTCCCCTGCCGTCGGCGCAATCGACACCATGCTCAAGCAAAAACGCACGCGCCGCCTCGGCCTGAATGCCGGCGTGCACCAGCAGGTACGGCCGCTCGGCAGTCTCGGCCACCGCATACAGCGGCAGGGCAGCAGCCCAGCGTACCAGCTCCTCGTATGCCTCAAATTCCATTTCGTTGAGCTGCCGTCGCGTGGTCCAACCGCCGTTGATATCCCAGGTCTCGGCATCGAGCGGGTCCTGGCCAATAATCGCGTCGAGCATAATCTGCTCGTGGTTGCCCTTAAGCACGCGAGCGTTGGGCAGCGACCGCACCAAGTTGATGACGCCGACCGGATCGGGGCCGCGGTCGATCATGTCGCCCAGCACATACAGCGTGTCGTCGGACGTCAGCGAGATCTTGGAAAGGGCCTCGTCCAGCGCGCGCACGTGCCCGTGAGCATCAGATGTCACATAGATCGCCATGGAACGCCTTTCCCTGCATTACGGCCGAAGCCCGAGGCCACGACTAAAACTTCAAGTTGAACTTAAACGTTACCCATTGTACTCCGATGCAATAACGGTGGAAAGTGCCACCACAGCCAACGGCCACAAGCAGCCGCCCGCACACCCCGGAAATACCGCGTCACCAGCATCAACACCCCGCCCAGCGCCGCCCCCCCGCCACGGCCTCGTGTCGAAAATGCGCATGTCAGCAATCCGCCCCCATAAACCTACCATCTTTGGGTAGAAATAACTCCAGACAATTGACCGTGCCACGCCAACCACCCAGGAGCGGACACTATCCATGAACCAGATACTTCTCTTTATCGGCCTCGTCATCATTTTGTGCCTGACTATCAAGCCCGTCGGCAAAAAGCTCCCCTTCCCCACCCTGCTCATCTTTATCGCGCTCGGCATGCTGCTGGGCGTCAACGGCCCGGCGCACATCGACTTTAGCGACTACGCACTTACCGAAACCGTCTGCAGCACGGCGCTACTGTTCATCATGTTCTACGGCGGCTTCGGCACCAAATGGAGCACCGCAAAGCCGGTGG
>CAJMRR010000213.1 GCA_905215835.1 uncultured bacterium
GGGTGGTTTAAAGCTGGCCGCTGCGCGGCCAGCAGACTAAAGTCTTGAAAAAGAAGGGCCACCCGAAGGTGACCCTTACGTCCAAACGAGTGGACAGACGCTGCGATCTTCTTAGCGCTTCTCGGGGATGCGAGCAGCCTTGCCCACCTTGTCGCGGAGGTAGTACAGCTTGGCGCGACGGACGCGACCATGACGAACGACCTCGAGCTTGGCGATCTTCGGGCTGTGAAGCGGGAAGGTACGCTCAACACCGACACCGAAGGACATCTTGCGGACGGTGAAGGTCTCGCGGGCACCGGCGCCGGCCATGCGGATGACGTCGCCCTGGAAGACCTGGATGCGCTCGCGGTCGCCTTCCTTAATGCGGTAGTGAACCTTGACGTTGTCGGCGACGCGAACCTGAGGAATGTCCTCGCGGATCTGCTGACGCTCGATTGCGCGGATGTAATCCATGTGCAATTCCTTACTCTTCTAGAGGTGCCGTACCACCTTGGCCGGCACGTAGTTGAACAAACGTATTCGAGTATACACGCGCGGGTTTCTGCTGCAAGAACAATTTTTTACGCAGACAAAAAGACAAAACCCGCACATGATAACCGCCCGTCTCACGAATGAGACGGGCGGCATGAAGGGGGCTACGCTAGGCGTCTAAACCCAAAACGTTAGGCGGAACGCTTCGCCGCGAGCTTGGCCTGGGCGGCAGCCAGGCGTGCGAGGGGCACGCGGTAGGGCGAGCAGGACACGTAGTCCACGTCGGCCACATTAAACAGACCCTTGATGGACTTGGGGTCGCCGCCGTGCTCGCCGCACACGCCAAAGTGCATGTCGGGGTTGGTGGCGCGGCCCTTCTCGACGGCCATGCGCACCAGCTCGAGCACCGCCGTGTCAATGGTCTCGAAGGGGTTGTCCTTCAAGATCTTCTTGTGCATGTACAGCGGGATGAACTTGGCCTCGGCATCGTCGCGAGAGAAGCCGAAGGTCGTCTGGGTAAGGTCGTTGGTGCCAAAGCAGAAGAAGTCGGCGTGATGGGCGATCTCGTCAGCGACCATGCACGCGCGTGGCAGCTCGAGCATAGTACCCACGGGAATGTTGAGCTCGACGCCCTCTTCGTCGGAAACCTCTGCGATCACGCGCTCGATAACCTCGCGGGTCTGGACATGCTCGGCCGTGATGGAAACGAGCGGAACCATGATCTCGGGGCGCGGGTCGACGCCTTCCTTGATAAGGCGGGCAGCAGCCGTGGCCACAGCGCGGACCTGCATGAGCGGCAGATCGCCAAAGACGACGGACAGGCGCACGCCGCGTAGGCCGAGCATCGGGTTAGACTCGACCATGCCGTCGATACGACGCAGGCGGGCGCGCAGAGTGGCAAGCTCTTCCTCGCTGGCGCCAGCGGCTTCCTTCTTGGTGATGGCGACCTCGAGCTCGCGAGGATTATCCAGGAACTCATGAAGCGGCGGATCGAGCAGGCGGACAACCACATCACGACCGGACATGGTCTTGAACATCGCCAGAAAGTCCTCGGTCTGGACCTTGAGCAGGTCGGCCAGGGCCTGCTGCTTCACGGCCTCATCGTCAGACAGGATAAAGCTCTGGATGATGTTCTTGCGGTCACCCAGGAACATGTGCTCGGTGCGGCACAGGCCGATGGCCTCGGCCCCAAACTCGAGTGCGAGCGCGGCGTCCTCGGGGTTGTCGGCGTTGACGCGCACGTGGTTGGCGTGACCGTCGGTCTCGTCCAGACGGATCTCGTCGGCCCAGGACAGGATGGTGTCCAGATCGCCGGTGAGCTCGGCCGAAACCAGATCAACGGCGCCGTCGACGACGATACCCTGGGTGCCGTCGATGGAGATGACATCACCCTCGAGCAGCACGCGGTCGCTGCCCTCGATGCGCACGACCTTCTCGGCGGCATCGATGTGGAAGCGCTCGACGCCGCAGACGCAAGGCGTACCCATGCCGCGGGCGATAACGGCGGCATGGCTCGTCTTGCCACCGTG
>CAJMRR010000214.1 GCA_905215835.1 uncultured bacterium
TGGCAACCGTTATGAACGCGCTCGCCCTGCAGGATGCCTTCGAGCATAACGATGTTCCCTGCCGCGTTATGAGCGCTATCCAGATGAACGAGATCTGCGAGCCCTATATTCGCCGTCGCGCCATCAACCACCTTTCCAAGGGCAACGTCGTTATCTTTGCCGCCGGTTCGGGCAATCCGTACTTTACGACCGACACCGCCGCGGCTCTTCGTGCGTGCGAGATCGGCGCCGAGATTCTGATTAAAGCCACCAAGGTTGACGGCATCTACGACAAGGATCCCGTCAAGTGCGCCGACGCCGTCCGTTTTGACAAGATTACCTATCACGAGGTGCTCGTCCGCGGTCTGCAGGTTATGGATTCCACGGCTACGGCACTGTGCCAGGACAACCGTATGCCGATTTTGGTCCTCAACATCGATGGCGAGGACACCGTCAAGCGCGCGCTCGCGGGTGAGCCCGTCGGCACGCTCGTCTATCAGGAGGATTAAGCATGGCAGAGAACATCACCGCCCATATGGACAAGTCGCTCGAGTCCCTCAAGCATAACTTCTCCAAGGTCCGTACCGGCCGCGCCAATGCCAACATTCTGTCCGACATCACCGTCGATTATTACGGTGTTCCCACGCCGGTCACGCAGGTTGCCGCCGTCAAGACCCCCGAGGCCCACATGCTGCTCATCGAGCCGTGGGACAAGGCACTCATCAACGCTATCGTCAAGGCCATCGGCGCTTCCGATCTGGGTATTACCCCCAACTCCGATGGCACCGTCGTTCGTCTGCCGTTCCCGGCTCCCACCGAGGAGCGCCGTCGCGAGCTCGTCAAGGAGTGCCGCGAGTACGCCGAGCAGGCCAAGGTGTCTATCCGTAACATCCGTCGCGACTTCAACAACAAGCTTGAGCGCGATGAGGAGCTCACCGAGGACGATGTCCGTCGCGAGCAGGCCAAGGTCCAGAAGCACACCGATGAGTATGTCGCCAAGGTCGAGGAGCTTCTGAAGGAAAAAGAAGCCGAGGTCATGGAGATCTAAGGTGCAATACGACGAGCATAAACTGGTCGAGTACTTTGCCGACGCCCCTGCGGGCGTCGGTTTTTCCGACCTTGACCTCAATAACATTCCGCACCATATCTCGTGCATCATGGACGGCAATGGTCGTTGGGCCACATCGCGCGGTCTTGCACGCACCGAGGGCCACAAGGCGGGTATCGTCTCCCTTCGTGAGATTATTACCGCCTGCGTGCGTCTGGGCGTCGACGTGCTTTCGGCCTATGCGTTTTCTACCGAAAACTGGAACCGCCCGCAGCATGAGGTCAACGTCTTGATGTACCTGTTTGCCAAGACGTTTATCGACGAGCTGCCGCTTCTGAAGCGCGAAAACGTGCGCGTTGTCTTTTTGGGTGACATTTCCGCGCTGCCCAAGAAGACCCGCGACGTTTTTGAACGCGGTCTTGCCGAGTGCGCCAATCACACCGGCATGACGCTGGCGCTTGCCGTCAACTACGGCGCGCGTGCCGAGATTACCCGCGCTGTCCGTCAGATCGCACTCGACGCTGCCGCCGGTAAGATCGATCCTGGCGCAATTGATGACGACATGGTGGCTTCCCACCTCTATACCGCCGGCCTTCCCGATCCTGAGCTTGTGATTCGCACTTCTGGTGAGCTGCGCCTTTCGAACTATCTGCTGTGGCAGGTGGCTTATTCCGAATTCTACGTCACCGATACCTATTGGCCCGACTTTGATCGTTGGGGCCTTGTCGACGCCATTTTGGCCTATCAGGGCCGTGACCGTAGGTTTGGTGGACTGAGCAAGACCGAGGAGGCTTAATCGTGTCCGATCGTCCCAAGGCAATTGCTCCCAAGACATCTGAGCGCAAGGCTGTCGCTGCGGGAGCGCCCGCAGCGAACAATGGCACCGGTTCGTGGCTGGCGGGCTTTATTACCCGTGCCGCCGTCACGCCGGTCCT
>CAJMRR010000215.1 GCA_905215835.1 uncultured bacterium
CAGCCGCTCGCCGCTCAAGGACCCGCGTCGCCCCGGCGGCAGCTTTATCTTCCTGGGCCCCACCGGCACGGGCAAAACCGAGCTCGCCAAGACGCTCGCCGAGTATCTCTTTGGCAGCAAGGACGCGCTCATCAGCTTCGATATGTCGGAGTTTGGTAGTGAGTTCGAGGTCTCCAAGCTCATTGGTAGCCCTCCGGGCTATGTGGGCCACGACGAGGGCGGCCAGCTCACCAAGGCCGTTCGCCGTCATCCGTACTCGGTCGTGCTGTTCGACGAGATCGAGAAGGCGCACCCCGACATCTTCAATATCCTGCTGCAGGTGCTGGAGGAGGGCCGCCTGACCGATAGCCAGGGCAAGACGGTCGACTTCCGCAACACCGTGATCATCATGACGTCCAACGTGGGCGCCCGCGAGATCGCGCAGGATGCGAGCGTTGGCTTTGGCACCACCGGCGAGCAGGGCCTCACCTCGAGTGAGATCCGCGGCCGCGCGATGGGCGAG
This sequence comes from uncultured bacterium, assembly GCA_905215835.1. GTDB lineage: Bacteria > Actinomycetota > Coriobacteriia > Coriobacteriales > Coriobacteriaceae > Collinsella. Next base: position 503 of record CAJMRR010000215.1, read on the forward strand.
CTCAAGCGCCTGTTCCGCCCCGAGCTGCTCAACCGTATCGACGACATCGTGGTGTTCCAGAAGCTCTCGGGCGAGAACCTGACCAAGATTGCGCACCTGCTGGTGGACGATCTGCGCCAGCGCCTGATTGCAAACGGCATGAACATCAAGCTTACCGATGCGGCCTACGACAAGATTGTGGCGGAGGGTGCCGACCTCACCAACGGCGCGCGTCCGTTGCGTCGTGCTATCCAAAAGCTCATCGAGGATCCGCTGTCCGAGGAACTGCTGGCTGGCGAGTGGGGCGAGGGCGATACCGTCCTGTGCGACGTGGCCGATGGCAAGTTTGTCTTTAGCCACGGCACGGGCGAGATCCCGGCACCGCGTCCGGTGGGCACGCTCGGTGGCGATACCGCCCCGGCGGCACCGCACACCGGCAACGCCGCGCCCGTGAGCGGCGGCGTGACCTCGGGCCCCGGCGGCATGATGCAAGCCGGTTCCGGCGCGCTGTAGGGCGTGGCGACAATTTGATACGCGCAATCGAGGCGCTCCGGAAAGGGCGCCTCGATTTGTAGAGCTGCGGAAGTTGTGGCCGTTACGCTATACGGTCCACCGTTAGCCGATGATGCGAGGGCGCTCGGCGTTTTCGACTGGTTTATGCACGCAAAGTCTGGGAATATACAAGTCGCATGTCTTACTGTCTAACCAGTTGCGCCAAGGAGGCACCATGGACTACAAGATTACCGGCTACGAGCCCGCCCAGCTGTTCCATTTCTTTGAGGAGGTCAGCGCGATCCCCCGTGGGTCTGGCAACGAGAAAGGCATCAGCGATTTCCTGGTCGCGTTTGCCAAGGAGCGCGGTCTCGATGTGTATCAGGACGAGGTCTACAACGTCATCATTCGCAAGCCCGCATCTGCCGGCGCCGAGAATGCCCCGACCGTGATGCTGCAGGGCCACATCGACATGGTGTGCGACAAGCTGGGCTCCGTTGAGCACGACTTTACGACCGATGGTATCGACCTGGTCGTCAAGGACGGCGTCCTCACCGCTAACGGCACCACTCTGGGCGCCGACAACGGTATTGCCGTCGCTCTGATGCTCACTGTTCTCGATGATGATTCGATCGTTCACCCCGCCCTCGAGTGCGTATTCACCACCGACGAGGAGACTGGCCTGGTCGGCGCCGAGACGCTCGACAAGTCCCAGATTAGCGCCCGCACCATGATTAACCTTGACTCCGAGGAAGAGGGCGTTGCCACCGTCAGCTGCGCCGGCGGCGTCGTCGTTACCTACACCTGCCCGATCGTGCGCGAGCACAAGACCGGTAGCACCCTCACGCTCGACATTTCCGGTCTGTTGGGCGGCCACTCCGGCAGTGATATCAACCTGGAGCGCGGCAACGGAAACCTCATCATGGCTCGCATCATCGACCGCCTGATGGTCGCCGGTGAGCCCG
>CAJMRR010000216.1 GCA_905215835.1 uncultured bacterium
CGTAGAAGCGCTCGAGCACGCGATAGAGGGCGCCCGGCTCGTTGGCCGTGGTGATCATGAGCGAGGTGCGATTAGCGCCGGGGTAGACGCGCGGCTCGCGGCTGATGACGACAAAGCGCGTGTAGTTGTTGTCCGAGTCTTGGATATTGGGCTCCAACACCTCGAGGCCATACAGCGTGGCACAGCTGCGCGATGCGATGGCGGCAACATCGGTGCGTTCGGAGTTGGCGACCATCTCAGCCGACATGGCCGTGTTGGGGTACTTGGTGGCGCGCAGGCCGTGGTTCTCGATAAAGCCGGCGCACTGGGCAATGGCTTGGCCGTGGCTGTAGACCTCGCGCACGTCGGCGAGCTTGGTGCCGGGCTTGACGAGCAAGTTGTGGTCGATCTTGAGGCGAAGCGAGCGCACGATGTGGAAGTCGAACTGGGCGAGCCGGCGGTGGAGTTCTCGATGGGCAGCACGCCAAACTCGCAGAAGCCGTCGCGCACAGCGCGCATAACGCCTTCGAAGGTCTCGAAAAACGCGATGTCGGGCACGTCGAAGAGCTTGCACGCGGCGATTTGACTGTAAGCGCCCTCAACGCCCTGGCAAGCGACGGTGGCAGTTTGAGGGAAGGGAGGCTCGGAGGCTGCAGCCGTGGCGTGGGCCTTTTGCGAGACAGTGATGCCCTTGAGTTCGTTGATGTAGCGCTGCTGCTCGGCCTTGCTCATGCTCATGAGGAGACGGAACAGGGTGATGGTCTGCGCCTCGTAGCGCTCGGGCGCGCGGCTGGCGAGGTTGTTGAGCTTGGAGCGCTCGCGGGCGGGGTCGAAGACGGCCTTGCCCATCTCGATTTTTGACTTGGCGACTTCGGTGGCAATGTCCATGCGCTCGATAAAGCTGTTGAGGAGCGTGGTGTCGATGCCATCGATGGCCTGGCGGATGTCAGCAAGGTCCATAGGGACCCCTTTCGTGAATCATTGCCCGGGGTGGGCTGGTTAGCGCTGGGCGGCGTCCTCGAGGAGGGCGTCCCAGATGGCGAGCGCCGCGGCTGCCTCGGCTACGGGGACGGCTCGGGGGACGATGCAGGGATCGTGACGGCCGTGGACCGAGAGCTCGGCATTTTCCATGGCGTCCATGTCTACGGTCTGCTGCTCGCGGCCAATTGAGGGCGTCGGCTTTACGGCCATGCGCCACATGACGGGCGCGCCGGTCGAAATACCGCCCAGGATGCCGCCGGCGTTATTGGACTCGACTTCGATCTCGCCGGTCTCGGCATCGATGCGATACGGATCGTTGTTCTCGCTGCCGCGCATGGCGGCCACGGCAAAGCCCATGCCAAACTCCACGCCCTTTACGGCGGGAATGCCAAACGCGATTTGCGCGATGCGGTTCTCAATGCCGTCGAACATGGGGTCGCCGATGCCCGTGGGAAGCCCGTAAATGCCGCACTCCACGATGCCGCCGATGCTGTCGAGTTCATCGCGCGCGGCCAGAATCTCCTCGCGCATGCGGCCGGCTGCGGCGGCGTCAATGCACGGCAGGTCGTTCGTAAGGATCGCCTTGCGGTCGGCCTCTCGATAGACCATATCGTCCATCGGCAGGTCGGAGATGCCGCCGATCTGCGCGACGTGCGCCATGACCTGAATGCCGCGGGCCTCGAGTGCCTGTAGCGCAATGCCGCCGGCGATGCATAAGGGTGCCGTTAGGCGGCCGGAAAAATGCCCGCCACCAGCAACATCGTGCATGTTGTGATACTTCACGCGCGCGGGGAAGTCCGCATGTCCGGGACGGGGCTTGCAGCGCAGCTCGGAGTAATCATTGGAGCGCGTGTTGGTGTTCTCGATAATCGCGGCAATGGGCGCGCCGGTGGTATGTCCATCGACCACGCCGGCAATGATGTGGGCGGCGTCGGCCTCGCGGCGTTTGGTCGCGGTCTCGTCGCGACCGGGGG
>CAJMRR010000217.1 GCA_905215835.1 uncultured bacterium
CCCGCCACAGCCGCGGCGGTCGTAGGCAATTACGCGGTAGTTGCGACTGAGCTCACATGCGATGCCGTCGAAAAATGTGCCGTCGACACAAGCGCCGTGCACGCACACCAAGGCAGGAGCATCAGGCGACACATCCGGGCCGGCATATTCGCGACAGGCAATCGTGGTGCCCGCATTCTCGACCGTAAAATCCATGTTGTGCCCCCATCATCAACGCCCATCCAGTTGCACGTCAGTACGGTTGGATGGACCCGTATTGCCTTACGCCTTGTTAACAGATTAACTGTACCCGACCCGAGGCTTTTCATGGCACGGCATAATGAGCGACGTGAAAAAACGAAACTTGTAAAGCAAGAGCCCGCACCTTGCTTTGGAGCCGATGCTATGCTTAGGCACAATTGTCTTGAGGAGCATATGCCTATGTCTACGTTTTTGAATGCCAGCCCCATCTTTGGGCCCGTTCGCAGCCGTCGCCTGGGCCTTTCGCTCGGCGTCAACATGATGCCGGCCAGCGGCAAAATCTGCACGTTCGACTGCATTTACTGCGAAAACGGCCTCAACGCCGAGCGTCCCTGCCATGAGCCGTACAACACAGCTGCCGTGGTACTCGACGCGCTCGAGGCAAAGCTGCGCGAGATGGCAGCCGAGGGCGAGCTCCCCGATGTGATCACCTTCGCAGGCAACGGCGAGCCCACCGCCGCGCCGGAGTTTCCGCAGGCCATCGCCGGCGCCGTCGCGCTGCGCGACGAGCTTGCCCCAAACTCCAAGATCGCCGTGCTCTCCAACGGCACGCGCGCCGACCGTCCCGAGGTGCACGACGCGCTCATGATGGTCGACGACAACATCCTCAAGCTCGATACGGTCGACCCGGCATTTATCCAGCTGCTCGACCAGCCCGTTGGCCCCTACGACGTCGAGCACCAGATTGAGACGTTCGCAGGCTTTGAAGGTCACGTTATTATCCAGACGATCTTTTTGACCGGCGAGTATCAGGGCAAGCTCATCGACAACACCGGCGAGGAGTACGTCGGCCCCTGGCTCGCGGCGCTTGAGCGCATTCGCCCACAAGAAGCAACCATCTACACGGTAGCGCGCGAGACACCGGTCGCCGGCCTTGCCAAAGCAGCGCCCGAGGCGCTCGACACGATCGCTGCACGCGTGCGCGCCCTCGGCATTCCCTGCCAGGTGAGCTACTAGCAAAACCACGCAGCAGCTAGTGTCCGCCATCCCACTCCATCAGTTGCGGTGATATAGTTCCTGTTTATGCTGTTAAACCGCTTAAATCGGAACTATATCACCGCAACTTTTATGGACGCGTGAGTGGGCTATACTAGCTGCGGATGAAAGGAAGTTAGCCATGTATGACAAAGGACCCGTGCCCGGCCGCAACGACGCTTGCTGGTGCGGCAGCGGCAAGAAATACAAGAAATGCCACAGCGCCTTTGATGAGCGCCTCGAGCGCTTGTGGGAAGAGGGCTGGGAGGTTCTGCCCCGCACGCTCTACAAGACGCCCGCCGATATCGAGGGCATCAAGCGCTCGGCCGCCATCAACGTGGGCGTGCTCGATTACGTAGGCGAGCACATCGCCGCGGGCATGACCACCAACCAGATCGACCAGATGATCTACGACTACACCGTCGAGCACGGCGGCACGCCGGCCGATCTCAACTACGAGGGCTATCCCAAGAGCGTGTGCACCTCAATCAACGACGTGGTCTGCCACGGTATCCCCTGTGATACGGACGTGCTGCACGAGGGCGACATCATCAACGTCGATTGCTCCACGATCCTGGACGGCTACTTTAGCGACTCGAGCCGCATGTTCTGCATCGGCGAGGTCTCGGCCGAGCGTCAGCGCCTGGTCGACGTCACCCGCGCCAGCGTGGAGGCGGGCTTGGCAGCCGTCAAGCCATGGCTGCC
>CAJMRR010000218.1 GCA_905215835.1 uncultured bacterium
GCAGCATCGCAGACGCCGTGCTGGGCCGCGGCGCGCGTGATGATGCCCATGCCGATCGACACGCAGTTGCCGTGTCCGAGCTCAAAGTGCTCGCAGGCCTCGACGGCGTGTCCGGCGCTGTGTCCAAAGTTGAGGAGCTTGCGCTGGTTGGTTTCGCGCTCGTCGGCGACGACCACGGCGCGCTTGATGTCGATATTACGGGCGATGATGAGCGCTACGCGGGCCACATCGCGGTTGAGCAGCTCCAGCGTGAGCGGGGTCTTCTCCAGCTCGGCGAAAAGCTCCGGGTCGGCGATCACGGCGTGTTTGACAACCTCGCCGCAGCCGTCGGCGAACTGCTCGGGCGTGAGGGTGGCCAGGCACCCCACGTCGGCGATAACCACGCTCGGCTGCCAAAAGGCGCCGGCCAAGTTCTTGCCTGCAGCCAAGTCGATGGCGGTCTTGCCGCCCACCGACGAATCCACCATGGCGAGCAGGCTCGTCGGGATCTGCACAAACTTGCAGCCGCGCATGTAGGTAGCGGCCACAAAGCCCGCCACGTCGCCCACGACGCCGCCGCCGAGTGCCACGATCACGTCGGAGCGCGAAAGCTCGTGCTCGGCCACAAACTCCAAAATTGCAACATAGGTTTCGGCGCGCTTATGGGCCTCGCCGGCCTCGAAGGTGCAGATGCTCACCTCGTAGCCTGACGCCTCCAGGCTCTGCTTAACGGGCATCTGGTAGAGCGGGCCCACGTTGGTGTCCGTCACGATGACGGCCTTGGTGCCGCCAGCAGTGGCGCGCACGAGCGGTCCCGCCTGCTCCAGCAAAAACGTGCCAACATGCACCTGGTAGGGGCGTGCAGTGTCGATATCGATGGTAATCGCCATAAGCTTCGGTCCTTTCGACCTGGCGTGATAGGTGGTTTAGTGGGAGGCCTCGTCGTCGAGCGCGCGCTTGATACGGTCGCCCTCGGCAAGGAGGTTCTCCAGATAGCGCTGGTCGTGGTCTTTGAGCGCTCGGCTGTACGCGCCGAGAGATTCGATCAGATGGTCGATCTCGAAGGCGAGTGCGTCGGCGTCGTCGATCATGAGCTCGGACCACATCTGCGGATTGAGGTGCGCCACGCGGGTGAGGTCGCGGTAGCTGCCAGCCGAAAAGCCGTGGTGGACCTGGGCAGTGGGGCTTTTGACGTAGGCGTTGGATACCACGTGCGCAAGCTGGCTCGTGAAGGCGATGACGCGGTCGTGCTCTGCGGCGCTGGTCACGCTGAACTTGCCAAAGCCCAAGGGGCGCACCATCTCGCGCACCTGGCCCAAAAGCTCCAGTTTGAGCGCATCGTCCACCGCGGGCGGCACGAGCACGAGCGGGGCGCCCTGGAACAGGTCGGCGCGGGAGTGCGCGTAGCCCGAGAACTGGGTGCCCGCCATGGGGTGCGCGCCCACAAAGTAAAAGCCGTGTTCGCGGGCAAGCTCAAAGGCGCGTTCGCACACGATGTCCTTGACGCCCACCGTGTCGATCACCACGGGGCCCATAATGGCCTCGGTGTCGGTGGCGCCTGGGCATGCGCCTCGAGCCACTCGATGCAGGCCTCGGGGTAGCAAGCCAGGACGATGATGTCGCATTCGCCGAGTGTCTTGTCGTTGAGCTCTCCGGCGACAGTGCCCATGCTGGCGGCCGTCATGACATCGTCATCGGGGTCCCAGGCCAGCACGCGGACGCCCGCCTGTGCATAGCCGCGGGCAAAGCTGCCGCCGATGAGGCCAAGGCCGACGATGCCGGCGCACTTGGGGCCGCCCTGGTTAACGCGCGCGTTTCTCACCGTACCCATGGGCTACTCCATGGTCTCTTGGCAGACAACCTCGCGGATGGCTCGGATGCGGCGCATGGTGTCGTCGAACTGATCGGGGGTGAGGGCCTGGGCGCCGTCGGACCAGGCTC
>CAJMRR010000219.1 GCA_905215835.1 uncultured bacterium
TTTTGCGGCCTCGAGGTTTTTGAGCGCTTCCTGCATGGCTGCATACGCTTTTTCTTTTGCGGCGGCCGCGTCTTCTGTCTGCGGGGCGCCCGAATTGCCGTTGGCGGCGCTCGTCTGCGAAACGGCCGCACCGGTGGGGGCGCTGGTTTCTGCAGCGATCGCCGTTACGGGGGCGATTCCCGCGACAAGTGCCGCGGAAAGGGCGATGCCCACAGTTGCTCGTCTTGCTCTTCTTGCGAGAATGTCGTTCATCTCGGCACCTCATTTCAAGGGTCGGCGACTAACTTGGTAGCACTAATGTAAATATACCATGCTAGTTGACCCGACACTGGCTGGGTGTGCGCGTATACCCCTCTGAAAACTGAATCCCGTTAGAAATGACGAGTTGTTTACGCTTCTTTTGGGGTGGCGGTACTATCATGGTTCGAATTGAATGTGGATGATGATAGGGAGCGCCTATACATGATTGAGCTGCTCAGGCGTTTTGGTGGTAAGTTTCGCCGGTATATGGTGATTGGTCCTGCGTGCAAACTGATCGAAGTGATCTTTGACCTGCTGACGCCGCTGGTGATTGCCCAGATGATCGACAAGGGCATTGGGGCGCACGACGTGAGCGCCGTTATCCACTTCGGCATGGTACTTGGCGCCATGGCCGTGATCGGCATCTCGTTTACGCTCGTCTGCCAAAAGATGGCGGCGCTCACCTCGCAGGGCATGGGCACCGACATTCGAGGCGCGCTCTACCAGCACATCAACAAACTGAGCTACGCCGAGCTCGACCGCTTTGGCACGCCGTCGCTCATCACGCGCATCACCAACGATGTCAACCAGGTGCAGCTTGCCGTGGCGCTGGGCGTGCGCATGCTCATCCGCTGGCCCTTCCTGGCGGTGGGCTCCATGTGCGCGGCCCTTGCCATCGACCTTAAGCTCGGCATCATCTTTTTGATCTGCACGCCCGCTATCGGCCTGGTGTTTTGGTTTGTCATGGCGCGCTGCATCCCGTACTACAAGCAGCTGCAGGCAAAGCTCGACCGCATCGCGCTTATCTGCCGCGAAGGCCTTTCGGGCGCTCGCGTGGTTCGCGCCTTCGTGCGCGAGGACCACGAGCGCGAGCGCTTTGCCCAAGCTGCCGATGACCAGGCCAATACTGCCATCGCGGTGGGCAAGCTCTCGTCGATTCTCAACCCCGTCACGTTTCTTGTGATGAACCTGGGCGTGTGCGCCATCCTGTGGGTGGGCGGCGTTCAGGTAAACGTGGGTGAGCTTACGCAGGGTCAGGTTATGGCGTTTGTGAACTACATGACGCAGACCCTCACCTCCATCGTGTACGTCGCCAACCTGGTCGTGGTCTTTACCAAGGCGAGCGCGAGCGCGTCGCGTATCAACGAGGTGCTCAACTGCGAGCCGAGCATCACCGATGAGGGCAACGAGCCGGTCGCGCTGTCCAAGCCGGGCAATGTCGCTCCAGTTCCCGCGCTGAGCTTGAGCCATGCGAGCTTCTCGTTTGGCGCTGGCGCGGCCAATGCTGTCAACGATGTGACGCTGGAACTCCCGCTGGGCAAGACGCTCGGCATTATCGGCGGTACGGGTAGCGGCAAGTCCACGCTCGTCTCGCTCATCCCGCGCCTGTACGATGCGAGCACCGGCAGCGTGAGCGTGATGGGCGCCGACGTGCGCACCTGGCCGCTCGACCAGCTGCGCCGTGTGGTCGCGACCGTTCCGCAGCGCGCATCGCTGGTGAGCGGCTCCATCCGCAGCAACCTGACCTGGCGCGATGAAGCTGCGACCGACGAGGAGCTCTGGGCGGCACTCGACATGGCGCAGGCGAGCGAGTTCGTGCGCAACAAGCCGCAGGGGCTCGATGCCCCGGTCGAGGCGGGCGGTAAGAACTTCAGCGGCGG
>CAJMRR010000220.1 GCA_905215835.1 uncultured bacterium
CAGGACGAGTGCGTTGGTCAGTTCCTGCTCGCAGATTTTCTGCGCGGCATAGGCGATGCAGATGGGCTCTTGGTCCATGCCGATAAAGAGTGTGTTTGGCTCGTGGGCCGCGCGCTCTACAAGGTACGTTCCCTTGCCACAGCCAAGATCCAGGTGAAGGTGTTCGAAGGGCTTGCTGCCAGCTGGCGCGCAAGCCTCGCGCCAATCTCCGGCATAAGCCTCGGGGTTCGTCTCAATCGCATCGGCGTAGCGCTCCAGGCGCTCCTCGAGCACAAAGTTCTTAGGCGTGCGAACGTGGACGGCTCCCATGAGGCTCCTTGGTCATAAGTGTGGAACGCATAGCTGCACGTTCCGTCAATGGGTTGAAAAAGGGTGGGCATAGATTGCCCGAAAGAAGCGGTGCGGCTCGACGGCGAGTCGTCGGTGCCTACAGGCGCTTGAGAATCACATAGCGGTTGAGATCGCCGCTGCGACCGTCGGCATGGAAGCGCTCAAGCTCGCGCACGGGGACCTCGCCGCTCTTGTAGAACGTACGGACGCCGCGCACCAGGTCGGTGATCTGCTGATCGTCAAAGTGATGGCAGTAGCGGTAGGCGTGGCGGGTCGTTTTGCCAGCCGATGAGGTGGTCGCCGGCTTCGAACTGCGCGGAATCGTAACCCTCAAACGGCGGGGTGAGCTCGGCGCGGGCTTCGGCTCGAACGGCCTTGCGCGCCATGCGCTCGTCGTTCATAAACTCCCAAAAGCTGATGGCGATGATGCCGCCCGGGCACGTTTGCCGCACCAGGGCGTCGAGCACGCGTACGCGGTACTCGCACGACGGCACGTGGTGCATAAAGCCAAAGCAGACCGAGATATCGGCGAGCGGGGCGTCGAAAAGCACGTCGGGCGTCTCGGCGGGGTTGAGCTTCATGAGGGCGTCGAGCACGTCGAGTTCCTGGAAGTGCAGGTTGGGAATGCGCAGGGCGTGACCGTGCGCATCGATAGCCAAATCCTGACACGAGTCGACACCATAGAACTCAAACGGGCAGCTGGCATCTGCCGAGGGGTTTGCGCCGTCGACGCCTTTGGCGGCAAGTGCGCCGCCGGCGGCAAAGTTCTCGAATCGCATATTGCCGCAGGCAAGATCGAAGACGCGGACGGGATGCTCGATCGTGGCGACGTCGAGCTGTTCGAGCGCGATATCCATGGTGCGCACCCAGCCGGGCCAAGGGGCCTGGCGCGTATCGGAGAAGGAGGCGGAGTGTTCGCGATAGAACGTGTTGTTGAGCTGGATGAGCGATGAGGCGAAATCGCGGTTCACGGCGCGGAACTCCCTCCGTTGGCGGTGCGAAATAAACAGTACGACCATACTACCGTTAACGCCGCAACGGGGACAACCGGGCTAGGTGCCATTGCTTTGTTTGGACACATTTCCGCAGCTCATATGTGCCCGCAACCGCCAGTTGTCAAAAATCTCACTAGAATAGGTGGCATGCTTTTGGCGGTGGCGGATAGATTTTTAACTGTGCAAGGCGCCTTAAGAACAAAAAACGGTCCGGCGGCACGGCTGGCATCACATAGGAGGAACCATGAATGTAGAAACTGCGCAGCGGCTCGCCGACCTTCGTCGCAGCAAGGGCTTTAGTCAAGAGGGGCTGGCGCGAAAGCTGGGCCTGTCGCGTCAGGCGGTCAGTAAATGGGAGCGTGCGGAGAGCTCGCCCGATACCGAGAACCTGATTTCGCTCGCCAAGCTCTATGGCGTGAGTCTGGACGAGCTGCTCAATCCGAGCGACGAGATCGAGGACGATATCGAATTTGAGAACGAGGACCGCGCACGTCAGCGCGAGGCCGAGGCGGCAGAGCGCGCCCGTACCCATGAGGCGGCGGCACGCGCAACCGAGGCGGCAACACAGG
>CAJMRR010000221.1 GCA_905215835.1 uncultured bacterium
TAGCAGCTCTTGAACCGAGCGCAGGTCCGCACCGCCCTCGAGCAAGTCGGTCGCAAAGGTATGGCGCATCGCATGCGGGGCGATGTCAGCCGGAATGCCGGCGAGCGTCGCCAGCGTATGGAACCGCCGCCGGAGCATCGCGGCGCTCATGCGATTGCCGCGCGCGGAAATAAGCAGCGGATGCGGCCCGGTAGCGAGGTCGCGGCGCTTTGCCCGAGCGAGCAACTCCGGCCTCCCCTCTTCAATATAGAGACGCGTCACATCGAGCGCACGACGATACAGAGGGACGATACGCTCCTTGCTCCCCTTGCCCCACAGGCGCAGCGTGCGCTCGGACCAACCAATAGACTCCACGTTGAGCGCCGCGAGCTCCGAGATTCGCGCGCCGGAGGCATAGAGCAACTCAAGCATCGCCGCATCGCGCAGTCCCGCGGGCGTCGAGGTATCAGGCGTCTTGAGCAGCGCCTCGACCTGCTTGGTCGTAAGGACGCCCGGCAGGTCACGCGGCAGCTTGGGCGATGCGATCGCCGAGACCGCATCGCCCTCGACAATCCCCTCGGCAGCCATCCAGCGATAGAGAGATCGGATAGCCGACAGGTGCGCCGCAAGCGTTCGGGGAGCCACCTGCTCACGCGAAAGCTCAGCAAGATAGCGACGAATGGTGCGCACGTCGACAGCGAAAGCATCAATATCCTCGCGCTCGCACCAGGCAGCAAAGCGCTCTAGCCTCGAGCCATAGGCCGTCACCGTGTTGGGAGAAAGACCCTCGACGCGTGCGATATAGGCGATAAACGAGTCGACGGTGTCGTACAGGTCAAAGGCTATGACCGGTCGCCTCCAAACAAGTCGGAACGCGTGGCCAAGTAGGCATCGAGGGCCTCGAGCGCACGGTCCGCATAGGCCTGATATCGGTCGCGCTTGCTGCGGCGCTTACCATCCTCGAGTGGCGGCACCAGGCCAAAGTTGACATGCATAGGCTGATAGCCCACGGTGGCAGGATCGGTCGCATAGCCCACGAGCGCACCTAGGGCGCCCACACGCGGCAACTCGACGCCCGCGGCACCGATAGCCTCGGCATAGGTGTTGAGCGCCGCGAGAAGACCTGTCGCCACGGCTTCCATGTACCCCTCGGTGCCGGTGATCTGACCGGCCAGGCGCACGCCGGTACCGGGCACGGCAAAGGTGCCATCGAGCACGTGCGGAGCGTCGACAAAGGTATTGCGATGCATGACACCGTAGCGGAAGAACTCAGCGTTCTCCAAGCCCGGCACCATATGGAAGACGCGCTTCTGCTCGCCAAAGGTCAAGTTGGTCTGGAAGCCCACCAGGTTATAGGCGGTCTTCTCCTTGTTCTCGGCACGCAGTTGTATCGCCGCCCAGGGGCGACGTCCGGTACGCGGGTCGGTGAGGCCAACGGGCTTCATGGCGCCAAAGCGAATGGCGTCCTTGCCGGTGCGCGCAACTTCCTCGGCAGGCTGGCAGGCCTGGAACAGATCGCCGCCCTCAAAGTCTTTGAGCACCACGCGGTCGGCCGTGGTAAGCGCCTCGATAAAGGCCTCGTACTCCTCCTTATTGAGCGGAGCGTTGAGATAGTCGCCGCTCCCCTGCTCCTCGTAGCGCGACTGCGAGAACAGCACGTCCATATCGAGCGTGGAGGCATCGACGATCGGCGCCGCGGCATCGAAAAACGCAAGGGCGTCGCCGCCGACGAGCTTCATGACCTCTTCGCTCAGCGCCGGTGAACACAGCGGGCCCGCGGCAATGACCACGTGGCCCTCGGGAATCTGCGTGACCTCGCCGTGCACGACCTCGATATTGGGACGAGCGGCAACCTCGGCCTCGACAAGCTCGGAAAACTTGACGCGGTCGACCGCCAAGGCGCCACCGGCGGG
>CAJMRR010000222.1 GCA_905215835.1 uncultured bacterium
CATCGTCTGCCGCAGCGCCGATATGCCAGCGCGCGGCAGCCGTGACGGCCTCATTGGCATTGGCGACTGCAACGGAGTTGGGAACGGCATCGATCATGGGCAAATCGTTATCGGAATCGCCAAATACGGCCACCTCGTCGGGCGTCAGGCCCAAGGCGCGCGCCAGCTCCAGCGCAGCACAGCCCTTGTCCCAACCATCCGGAAGGATGTCGAACAGGCGCACTCGGTTGTTGGGAAACACAAGCGAGAGTTCCGGCACCTCAACGGCAACGCGCTCGCGTAGCTCCGCGAGCTCCTCACGCGAACGGGCACTCCAGATATTCGCCTTAAACACCGGCGCGCCATCGACGACGGGACGACACGGGGCCTCTTCGCCTTTGAGCCACGCATTGCCGCCCGACTCCATAGCGCGACGCACACGCTCGGGATTGCTCGTCACGCAATAGGCATCGTTGCCCCAAAAGTCATCGCCCAGACTGTAGACTTTTAGAAATGTATCGTCGGTCTCTTGCTCCAGATAGTCAGCCAAACGCATCAGAGCATCGTTGTCGATTGCGCGCGAAGCGACTACTTCGCCGTCGACAAACATCACCTGGCCGTTACAGAACGCACCGGTCGAAAAACACTCGGAACGGTTTTTGAACATCCAGCCCATCGCGGACGGCTGACGGCCCGAAACCGGGCCAAAGTGCAGACCCGCCGCCTGCATGGCATGAATGCCCTCGATGGCGTAGTCGCTAGCGCCGTCATGCCCGGCTGGAATCAGCGTATCGTCCATATCGGTCAGCACAAGTTTAATCATAAGGCCCCCATTCGTATCGGTCCTACCTATTGTAACGACCTGCCAAAATAAACCTGTCCCTTTTTGGCAGGTGCGCTAGTATAGGGAACAACAGATTCGATGCGGGAGTGCCGGCGGTGCAAACCACAAGGCTGAGAGGGCATGGGGCCCAATCCTTTGAACCTGTCAGTTAATGCTGGCGTAGGGAGCATGCCGCCTTTACAGGGGCGCTGTCTATGCACAGCGCCCCTTTTCTATGCCAAGGAGGCATGTGCAGTGATTGATTCGGAACAGCTTAAGCAACATATGGTCAAGGCCGTAGAGGAAATTCGCGCCACCAATCCGATGGCCGGCTCCATCACCAACACGGTGACGATCGACTTTGTCGCCAACGCGCAGCTCGCTGTAGGCGGTTCGGCCGCCATGGTCTATCTGCCCGACGAGGGCGAGGCACTCGTTGCCGGCGGCGGCGCCATCTATCTCAACATGGGCACGCTCTTCCCCATCTACGAGCAGACGATTCCCCGCGCGGCGAAGGCGGCACACGACGCCGGCAAGCCCTGGGTGCTCGATCCGGTGGGTCTGGGTATCGGTAGTCTGCGCACCCAGCTGGTAAACGAGCTCAAGCAGTACAAGCCCGCCATCGTGCGCGGCAACGCCTCCGAGATTATCGCGCTCGCCGGCCTGTGGGGTCTTGAGGGCGAGGCGGCCGATCTGAGCCGCGTGCGCGGTGTCGATACCACCGACACAGTAGACGCCGCCCGCGATGCCGCCGTGGCGCTCGCCCGCTACACCGGCGGCGCCGTTGTGGTCTCGGGCGAAGTCGACCTGATCACCGACGGCACGACCGTGGCCAAGTCCCACGGCGGCAGCCCGCTCATGTCCAAGATCACCGGTTGCGGCTGCTCGCAAGGCGGCGTGCTGGCTGTGTACGCCTGCGCTGCCGACCCGTTTACGGCCGCCGTCTGCGGCACCGCCGTCTACAACGTTGCCGGCTCCC
>CAJMRR010000223.1 GCA_905215835.1 uncultured bacterium
GATACATTTGGTGGCGGGAGAGACCTCCAGCTTGCAGGGACAGTGCCCGCCCTTTCGTTTCAGCCCCTCTCGAATCTTGGCCACAATCTCTTTGTCTTCATTCAAACGAACGCTCATATCGGTGCCTCCTGTGATGGTTTTCAGACATAGCTTACCCCAAAGCCACGTCCATTACCATCATGACAGAAAAGCCCACCAATGTAAAGAGGGCCATCCAATCTTTGTTTTCGTTGGTTTGGCTTTCCGGGATAAGCTCTTCCACCACCACGTAAATCATAGCGCCGGCGGCAAAGGCCAGCAGGAAGGGCAGGCAGGTGCGGACCTTCAGCACCAGCAGGGCGCCCAGCACGGCGGCGATGGCATCCACGACCTCGCGCTGAACCAGACGCTTGAGCGGACGGGCGCCAAAGACCGGGTCCAGGCCGCCCACGGCGAGCATCTGCTTGGCCGCCGGGGTGATGGCAAGCGTCATGCGCTCCTTGGCCAGACGCGCGCGGACGTCGGCGAGCTGGATGTCGACGATCTTCTCGATCTGCGCCATGCCGAGCGGATGGAACACCACGATATCGTCGATACGGTTGAGGAACTCGGGGCGGAAGGTCTGAGCCATGGCCGCGTCGACCTGATGGCGCATCTCCTCCTCGTCCTTGCCCGAAAGCTCGGCGATAGCCTTGGAGCCCACGTTAGACGTCATGATGATAATCGTGTTCTTGAAGGACACCTGGCGACCCTGACCGTCGGTCAGACGGCCGTCGTCAAGCACCTGCAACAGCACGTTGAAGACATCTGGATGGGCCTTCTCCATCTCGTCGAGCAAGATCACGGAGTAGGGGCGACGGCGCACGGCCTCGGTGAGCTGGCCGCCCTCGTCGTAACCCACGTATCCCGGGGGCGCACCGATCAGACGCTGGACGCTGAACTTCTCCATGTACTCGGACATGTCGATACGCACGAGCGCGCGCTCGTCGTCGAACAGGCACTCGGCAAGCGCCTTGGCGAGCTCGGTCTTGCCCACGCCGGTGGGGCCCAGGAAGAAGAAGCTGCCGATGGGCTTGTCCGGATCGGAGAGACCCGCACGGCTGCGGCGCACGGCCGCGGCGACGGCGGAGACGGCCTCGTCCTGGCCGATGACGCGCTTATGCAGCTCACCCTCCAAGCCCTTCAGCTTGTCGAGCTCGCCCTGCATCATCTTGGACACGGGCACGCCGGTCCAGGCACTCACGACCTCGGCGATCTCATCGGAGGTCACCTGTTCGTTGAGGCCCTCGCCGTCCTGCTGCTTTTGCGCCTCGAGCGCAGCCTCGGAATCCTGAATCTGCTGTTGCAGGCCCGGAATCACGGAGTAGCGCAGCTCGGACGCACGGCCCAGATCACCATTGCGCGTCGCGCGCTCCTCTTCGCTCCTGGCCTCGTCGAGCTGTCCCTTGAGCTCTTGCACGTGGTCGATGGCGTTCTTCTGGTTGAGCCAGCCAGCCTTTTGCACGTTGAGTTTTTCCTGGACCTCGGCGATCTCCTGACGCAGGGCCTCCAGACGCTCCTTGGAGGCGTCGTCGGTCTCCTTCATGAGCGCCTGCTCCTCGATCTGCAGCTGGGTGAGCTGACGCGTGGTGGCGTCAATCTCGACCGGCATGCTGTCGAGCTCCATGCGCAGGCGGCTTGCCGCCTCATCGACCAGGTCGATGGCCTTGTCGGGCAGGAAGCGGTCGGCGATATAGCGATCGGAGAGGTCGGCGGCGGCCACGA
>CAJMRR010000224.1 GCA_905215835.1 uncultured bacterium
CTCGCTACGGCGGGGTCGGCGACACCATTGCGGCGGGCGATGGCGCGGCGAATACTATCGAGAGGCGAGATGCTCAAAGCTGAGTCCTTTCTATTGCTGCGCTCTAGTATAGACGCGACGGTGTTTGCTCGTGTTTTTGAACGGATTGTTCAATAATTTCGGCGGCGCTATTCAGTAGTCGGCACTTTGGGAACGTCTCTAAGTGCCGGCATCCGGGGACACTCCTTGAATGTTGCCTGTTCAAGAGTGTCCCCAACGACTAGTCGTTTAAGAACGTTCCCAATGACTAGGCCGCTTGCGTGCGATTTTTGACCGTTGGGCGGGCGCTTCGCCGTTGCCGCAAAAACGTTTTTGCATATCGGGTACAACGGGCTTTACGTGAGTAAAGTGCGCGCTGCGTCTACGTGTCGCGTTTTTAAAGGAGGCCCCATGCCTGGTGTTACCCCTGCAGAAGTTCTGTCCAACTTTGGCATTACGCTGGTCGAAGACCCCGCCGAGAACCAGCCCCGCCTGCTGGTTGACCTGCCGGCAGCCGAGCTCGTCGAGCATGCCATCCGCCGCAACGAAGGCCGCATGGCCTCCAACGGCGCACTGGTGATCGAGACGGGGGAGCGCACCGGACGTTCGCCCAACGACCGCTTTATCGCCGACACGCCCGACGTGCACGACAAGATCGCCTGGGGCGCCGTCAACCGCCCGCTTTCGATTGAGAGCTACGAGGCCATCAAGGCCGGCATCGTCGACTATCTCAACGAGCGCGATGTGTTCGTCACCCGCGGCATGGCCGGCGCCGACCGCAATCACACGCGCCGTCTGCTCGTCGCCTGCGAGCGTGCCAGCCAGGCGCTCTTCATTAAGCAGATGCTCGCCCGTCCGCTCGCCCGCGAAATCGCGCGCACCGGCGAGCCGGACTTCTGCGTGCTCGCCGCGCCGGGCTACCAGTGCGATCCCGCCACCAAGGGCCTCAACTCCAGCGCCGCCGTGGTCATCAACTTCCAGGAGCGCGTGATTTTGGTCGCGGGTACCGGCTACTCCGGCGAGATTAAAAAGTCCATCTTCAGCGTTATGAATTACCTGCTGCCCGTCGAGGACGACGTGCTGCCCATGCATTGCTCGGCCAGCATGGATCCCGTCACGCACGAGACCGCGGTGTTCTTTGGCCTGTCGGGCACCGGCAAGACCACGCTTTCGGCCAACCCCACGCGCCTGCTGATCGGCGATGACGAGCACGGCTGGTCCGACATGGGCATCTTCAACATCGAGGGCGGCTGCTACGCCAAGTGCGAGGGCCTGGATGCGTTCCACGAGCCCGAGATCTTCAATGCCGTTCGATTTGGCGCCATCTGCGAAAACGTGGTGCTCGACGAGGGTCGCAAGCCCAATTACGATGATATTTCGATCACGCACAACACACGCGTGGCCTATCCCGTCGAGCATATCCCCAACGCGTGGACCAAGGGCATGGGCACCACCCCGAGCGTCGTGCTGTTTTTGACCTGCGATGCCTTTGGCGTGCTGCCGCCCATCTCTCGCCTGACGGCCGACGCCGCCATGTATCACTTTGTGACGGGCTTTACGGCCAAGATCCCCGGCACCGAGGTCGGCGTCACCGAGCCCACGCCCACGTTCTCCTCGCTGTTCGGAGAGCCGTTTATGCCGCTCGACCCTCTGGTCTACGCCAAGATGCTCGGCGAGCGTATCGCCGACGGGCGCACCCGCGTCTATCTG
>CAJMRR010000225.1 GCA_905215835.1 uncultured bacterium
GTCTGCGATGCTGCACTGCCCGGTCGTATTGAGGAACTCTGCGCCCGCCATGGCCTCAAGACCCGCTGCGACCTCGATGTCGATGCCGTCTTTGCCGAGGCGCTCCACGACAAGAAGCGCGCGGGCGACACCATCGATCTGGTGATTCCGCACGGCATTGGCCGCTGCAGCATCGACCGCACGCCGCTTTCCACTTTCCACGAACTCATTGCCGAAGGCCTCGGCCAGAAGGGAGACGCATCCGCATGCTAGCCCGCATCACCCCGTCCCCGCTCAAGGGCACCGTTCCCGCCATCGCATCCAAGTCGATGGCGCACCGCTTGATTATCTGCGCTGCGCTTGCCAACGGCGAGACGCACGTCACCTGCAACACCACCTGCGCCGACATCGAGGCTACGGTGCGTTGCCTTACGGCCCTGGGTGCCCGCATCGAGACCGTCGAGGACGGCTTCCAGGTCCACCCCACCATGAAGAGTGTTGAGTTTGGCCTGCTCAAGGCCCTTGCCGGCGGCACGCTTGACTGCGGCGAAAGCGGCTCCACACTCCGCTTTATGTTGCCCGTCGCCTGCGCGCTGGGTGCGAATGCCACCTTCGTGGGCCAGGGCCGCCTGGGCGCCCGTCCGCTGTCCCCGCTCTCGGACGAGATTATCGCCGCCGGCTGCGACCTACAGGGTCTGGGCGGTTTTCCGCTCAAGACGAGCGGACGCATGCGCCCGGGCACCTTTATGCTGCCGGGCAACGTAAGCTCGCAGTACATCTCGGGCCTGCTGCTGGCAGCCCCGTTGCTCGCCCAGCCCTCCTGCGTGCAGGTGACCGGCCTCATTGAGAGCCGCCCCTACATCAACCTGACGATCCAGGCAATGAAGGCCTTTGGCGTCGAGGTCAACGTCGAGCGTATTCCCGCCCGGGACGGCCAGCCCGAAGTCACAAACTTCCGCGTGAGCAGTGGCTCGTATCGCACGCCCGGCAGCGTGGCCGTCGAGGGTGACTGGTCCAACGCTGCCTTTTGGCTGTGTGCCGGCGCCATCGGCACCGACCCCATCACCGTCGAGGGTGTGTCCCTGGGCTCCGCACAGGGCGACCGCAACGTTCTTGCCGCGCTTTCGCGCTTTGGCGCCCGCATCGTGCGTTCCACCAACGCCGCCACCGTGCAGTCCGACAAGCTCGCCGGCTTCGAGATGAGTGCCCACGACATTCCCGACCTGGTACCCGTTATCTCGGCCGTGGCCTCGCTGGCACAGGGCCGCACCTTTATCCGCGATTGCGCCCGTCTGCGTATCAAGGAATCCGACCGCCTGGTCACCACCACCCGCGAGCTCACCGCGCTGGGCGCACAGGTGCGCATTGCCGGCGATGACCTCATCATCAAGGGTGTCGATGCCCTTACCGGCGGCGAGGTCGATTCGCACAACGACCACCGCATCGCCATGATGGCAGCCATCGCCGCAAGTCGCGCCACCGGCGAGGTCGTGATCCACGGCGCCGAGGCCGTCAACAAGTCCTATCCCGATTTCTTCGACCACTACCGCCTGCTGGGCGGCAAGGTCACACTCGAGGAGGAATAGCATGTCCTCGACCTTTGGCAACGTCTTGCACTTAAGCATCTTCGGCCAATCGCACTCCCCCGCTATCGGCTGCTCGCTCGATGGCATCCCGGCGGGCATCGCCGTGGACCAGGAGAAGCTGCAGGCCTTCCTCGACCGTCGCGCCCCCG
>CAJMRR010000226.1 GCA_905215835.1 uncultured bacterium
CCCCCCCCGGCCGGTCCGCCGTTCGGTAGAACGGCGGAACTAAATCAACTTGAAGCCCTTGCGTTTGCCCACGGAGAGGGTGTCGCCAAGCTTGAGGGCGCTGGGATCGATGTTATAGCTCTTGGGAGCCACGGCCTTGCCGTTGATCTTGACGCCGCCGCCGTCGATATCGCGACGAGCCTGGCCGGCGCTCGCCGAAAGGCCCAGGTCCTTGAGCAGGCCGGCGAGGTAGATCTGACCCTCGTCGTTGACGGTCAGCTCGACATGCTTCTCGGGGAAGTCGGCAAGCTGGCCCTCCTTGAATACGCGGTCGAACTCGGCCTGAGCCTCGTCGCCGGCGCCGGCGCCGTGGTAGGTGTCGCACAGGTCGCGGCCCAGAGCGCGCTTGAGCTCGTAGGGGTCGGCAGAACCATCGGCCAGGGCGGCGTCGATCTTGTCGACCTCGGCCGGGGTGAGCGAGCTGGCCAGACGATAGTACTTGCCGATCATCTCGTCGGGGATGGACATGGTCTTGCCGAACATATCCTTGGGAGCGTCGGTCAGGCCGATGTAGTTGCCATAGGACTTGGACATCTTGCGCACGCCGTCGGTGCCCTCGAGCAGCGGCATGGTGAGCGCGATCTGCGGCTCCATGCCCATCTTCTCCATGAGCTCACGGCCGGCGAGCAGGTTGAAGAGCTGATCGGTGCCGCCCATCTCCACGTCGGCCTTAATCATGACCGAATCGTATGCCTGCATCACGGGATACAGGAACTCATGCAGGGCGATCGGCGTCTGAGACTGGTAGCGTTTGGTAAAGTCGTCGCGCTCAAGGATGCGGGCGACGGTGAACTTGGAACACACCTGCAGCAGACCGGCCAGGTCCATCGAAAGAATCCAGTCGCCGTTGTGCACGATGGTGGTCTTCTCGGGATCCAGGATCTTCATGGCCTGACTCACATAAGTCTCGGCATTGGCCTCGATCTGCTCCTGCGAAAGCTGCGGACGCGTGGAGTTCTTGCCCGAGGGGTCGCCGATCAGCGCGGTACCGTTGCCGATGATGAGGGTGACGTTGTGGCCCAGGTCCTGGAACTGACGCATCTTGCGCAGCGGCACGGCGTGGCCCAGGTGCAGGTCGGGGCTGGTGGGGTCGACGCCGAGCTTGATGGTGAGGGGCTCGCCCTTCTCAAGCTTCTTGCGAAGGTCGGCCTCGGGAACGATCTGCGCGGCGCCCGAGGTGATGATACGCATTTGCTCGTCAACAGACAGCATTGGGTATCCTCCTTTTGCTATAGCACCCTCGCCGAAAACGGCGGTGCTGGAAGTCCATAAACTCTCTTATGATAACAAACTGACGCGACGCGGCACCTACGACAGGAAAATCCTCGTCCTGCCGCATGCGTCAATGGCAACTGGCAGACGTGTACCGTCACGCTCGACCAGATAGCGTACCTGCCGACGACGCAAACAGTCGCGGCAACGAACCTGTCCCGTCGCATCGGTGGCGCAGACGCCCTCGGCGGTCAGCAGGCAGTGCTCGCACACCATGAGCTCGGGGCAATCGGCATCGACGGGGCCCAAAACATCAGGTTCGGCCGTCAGTTCGGCAATACGTTTCGCATCATTGCCGAGCAACTCTGCCGGCAAGTACACCCGCCCCGCACCGAGTCCGCGCAGCCAGGTAAGCGTGGCCCGATTCGCGCAGAACACCGGCGCCGCCACGTCAAACGTCAC
>CAJMRR010000227.1 GCA_905215835.1 uncultured bacterium
GCGCTTTGCCAAGTCGCGCTTATCGGCACCCTCGCGGCGCGCCTCGGCATGTATCAATTTAACGAGCACCTTGTCGTCCACGGTCTCACCGCGACGCAGGGCATCGAGTATGTTCAAAATAATCTGTTCCATGACCCCATTGTAAAGGCAAAGGCGCCGGAGCCGATCTCGGCTTCGGCGCCTTCATCAAACAGCGTGTCTATGGTTTATAAGTCTTCGATAACCACCCGTCACTCTGAATCAAACGACATGTCACCCGAACCGACCTCAAAACGATACGTGGCAGACTTATCGCCGTTATCGAATTCAAGATCCAAAATGGTCTCGCCGTCGTAGCCAAGCGGAAGGAAATCGCTCTCGAAGTCGCCGCTTCCCAAGGTGAGGCTCGCCTTAAAGCCCGTCGAGTTCGGAACCGTCATCTCCACATCGCCCGAGCCCACACTCACGTCCATCGACTTCGCGGGGGCCTGGTAGAGCTCGAACGTCACATCGCCAGAACCGACCTCGGCATTCAGGGTATCGGTCACGGTGCCCGTAAACTCAACGTCTCCCGAATTCAGCGTTATATCTAGATCATGGCACGCAATGTCCGCGACCGCCAGGTCACCCGACCCCACATTCGCCGTAATGCCCACCAGGTTATCCGCAACATCTCGCGGCAGCTCAATGGTAATTGTGCGGTCAATCGCGCGCTTATCATCGTAGTCGAACTGACTGATCTTGAGCGTAGAGCCCTTGACCTCAGCAAGGTTCCGAGTAGCCGCATCAGAAGCAGACGTTCCCTTCGCAACGCGGCCGCTTTCGATAACACGCACCGGGCCGCCAGAGACACATTTAACCTCGACCGTGCCCGACGTCACGTCCAAGTCGAGCGATTGGAACGCGTCGGCATCAAACGTTTCGCTCGAAAGCTGCTGAGGTCGAGCGGAATAGTTACCGCTATCCAAAAGATCATCATCGTCAACCATATCGTCCATACCAGACAAGCCGGGTACAACATCGTCGAGATCCCACGGGCCATCAAAATGAATCAAAGTCCGCGAAACGCCAAAAACAAGCCCGATAATCAGTACAAACGCCCCGATGCCAACGCCCAAGCGTACCTTGGATTCATGCGAAAGCTTCATCATTCATCACCCTCTTTGGCACATGGCTCAGCGGTGGTCGCGGTAGCCACGTCAGCATCGGGTTCCGCAGAAGCATCCTTCCCCTGGGCCTTGATCGCCACCGGCGCCGGACCAACCTGGATATTCCCACGCGCCCAATCGCCATCGAGCGCACGCGCCACCCAGTGATAAATGGGAATCGTAAAGAAGATCAGCGCGGCAAAGGGACCGGCACCAAACGGGAACATCAGCAAAAAGAACAGCATCCAGCACACGGCCCAATACGGGAACGACTGGAACGGCCCCTTCACCGGAGTCGAGCCAACTGCGCCGCCACTCGTCGCCTGCGCCGTAGCGGCATTGGCGGCCTGCGCACTCCAGCTTGCCGCTTGCGCCGCCTTGGC
>CAJMRR010000228.1 GCA_905215835.1 uncultured bacterium
CTGCCGATGCGGACGCTGCCGACACCGCTCGCCCGACCGCCCCGCACTCCCCCGCCGCGAGCCGCGATCTGGGGACCGCTGTCTCGAACACTGCGAACGCCGTGGGCACCTTTATCGCCCAGGGTGCCTCGGCCATGCGCGAGATGAACGCCGCGAAAAAGGCACTTGCCGATGCCCGCGCCCACCTGTCCGAACTTGAGCAGCGCATTGCCGATCAGGCCGAGGAACTCGAGACGCGCCAAGATATCGCAGGCCGCTACGAGCAGATCGTCGCCGACCAGCGTCAGGCGATCGCCACAGCGCAAAAGACCGCTGCGGCAGCCGAAATCGATCGCGATGTCCATGCTTCCAAAGTAGCAGAGCTCAAGGGTCAGCTCGAACAAATGAAGACAGAGGATGACGCGACCGAGCTCCGCCTGAAGGCCGCGCTCGATGCCGTGGAGGCCCGCGAGGCGAGCTCGCGCGAGACCGGCAACCGCCTCGTTCGCCGTCTTGAGGATTCCAAGCGCATCCGCGACAAGGTGCAGGCCGAGCGAGACGCCGGCATTGCCGCCGCACAACAAACCGTCGACGCCACGCGCGCCCAGCTCGAGACGCTGCGTCATGAGTATGCCGAGCTGCAACGCAATCCCTCGGCAAATCCCGCCAACTATACGGTGCGCACCAGCGAGCTCTCGATGCAGATCTCCGACACGGCAGATGCCCTGCGTAAAGCCGAAGAAGATGTCCCGCGCATCACTGCCGACCTTGAGCACTCGCTTGCCGCAGCCGAGCAGGCCGTCGAGCAGGCTCAAGCCCCCATTGCCGAAGCCAAACGCGCGCACCAAGCCGTGACGACTGAGGCTGATGCCGCGCGCGACGAGCTGCAGACGGCGAAAACTGCCGCCACGACGCGCCAGCGCGAACTGCGCGAGAAGATCGCCGCCGAGGACAAGGCACGCCGCGACCAAGAGCAAAGCATCGCCAACGCCCAAGCAGATGCCGCACATGCACAGTCGATCATCGAGCAGGCGACCGAGGTACATGACCATCCAGAGATCACTGAGTCGCTTGCAGGATCCTTGGCCCGAGACAAAGCCGAACACGCCGAGACCGAGCGAGAAGTCGCCCAGCTCGAGGCCACCGAGGACGCGGTGCGCGAGCGCACCCGCGACTCACGCATCAAATTCACCGGCGCCATCGTCTGCATCGTCGCCGCAATCCTGGTGATCATCCTAGTCTGGCTGTTCGCGAGCAAGTAAACCAGCCGCCAAAAAAACGCTCAACGCAGTTGCGGTGAGATAGTTCCTGTTTAGCCCAAAAAGGCCAATTCAAGAACTATCTCACCGCAACTTATTTAGATTGATGCAAGGTAGTCGTTTAAGAACGTCCCCAATGACTACACCGATGTTTTGTTGACAACCAAAGAAATGCCGGTGTTTTGGCAACGACAGCGAGCGGGTCGCATTTGAGGCAAGGTGACGTGAAACGAAAGGGCGCTGACCTTCTGGTCGCGCCCTTGAAGTTGA